>NZ_JAYSCO010000052.1:0-40099 GCF_041914865.1 Pseudoduganella sp.
ATAACGTCGCCACTGTCACCAGCGACGACGAGGCGGAAGCCGCCGCCGAAGCCGCGCTGTCCACCGTTGATTCCGACTTCGGCCGCACCACTGACCCGGTGCGCATGTACATGCGCGAAATGGGCTCGGTCGAGCTGCTGACCCGCGAGGGCGAGATCGAAATCGCCAAGCGCATCGAAGACGGCCTGCGCGACATGATCCAGGCGATTTCCGCCTGCCCGGTCACCATCGCCGAAATCCTGGCCACTTCCGAGCGCATCCGCCTGGATGAAATCAAGATCGACGAAATCGTCGACGGCCTGGTAGACGAGGAAGAAGAAGCCGCCGCAGCCGCGCCAGCCGCCTCCGATGAGGAGGAGGAAGACGAGGACGAGGAGGAAGAGGACGAAGAGGAAGAGGAAGAAGCGCCTAGCGCCAGCGCCGCCGCCGGCTACACCGCCGAGCAGCTGGAAGCGATGAAGCAGGCCTCCCTCGAAAAATTCGACTCCATCGCCAACCAGTTCGAGCGCATGCGCAAGGCGTTCGAGAAGGACGGCTACAACTCGAAAGCCTACCTGAAGGCGCAGGAAGCCATTTCGGCCGAGCTGCTGGGCATCCGCTTCACCGCCAAAGTGGTGGAGAAGCTGTGCGACACCCTGCGCGGCCAGGTCGATGAAGTGCGCCATATCGAGAAGCAGATCCTCGACGTGGCCGTGAACAAGTGCGGCATGCCGCGCGCCCACTTCATCAAGGTCTTCCCGGGCAATGAAACCAACCTGGAATGGGTCGATGGCGAAGTGGCTGCCGGTCACGCGTACAGCGCGATCCTGGGCCGCAACATCCCGACCATCAAGGAACTGCAGCAGCGACTGATCGACCTGCAAGCGCGCGTCGTGCTGCCGCTGCCGGACCTGCGCAACATCAACCGCCAGATGGCGGCCGGTGAAATGAAGGCGCGCAAGGCCAAGCGTGAAATGACCGAGGCCAACCTGCGCCTGGTGATCTCGATCGCGAAGAAGTACACCAACCGCGGCCTGCAGTTCCTGGACCTGATCCAGGAAGGCAACATCGGCCTGATGAAGGCGGTGGACAAGTTCGAGTACCGCCGCGGCTACAAATTCTCCACGTACGCAACGTGGTGGATCCGCCAGGCGATCACCCGTTCCATCGCCGACCAGGCGCGCACCATCCGTATTCCGGTGCACATGATCGAAACGATCAACAAGATGAACCGGATCTCGCGCCAGATCCTGCAGGAGACCGGTGCCGAGCCGGATCCGGCCACCCTGGCGATCAAGATGGAAATGCCAGAGGATAAGATCCGCAAGATCATGAAGATCGCGAAAGAGCCGATCTCGATGGAAACGCCGATCGGTGACGACGACGATTCCCATCTGGGCGACTTCATCGAGGACAACAACACGCTGGCGCCTTCGGACGCGGCGCTGCATGCCTCGATGCGCGGCGTGGTGAAGGATGTGCTGGACTCGCTCACCCCGCGCGAAGCGAAGGTGCTGCGCATGCGATTCGGTATCGAAATGTCGACCGACCACACGCTGGAAGAGGTCGGCAAACAGTTCGACGTGACGCGCGAGCGTATCCGCCAGATCGAAGCCAAGGCATTGCGCAAACTGCGCCACCCATCGCGCTCCGACAAGCTCAAGAGTTTCCTGGAAGGTAACTAAACTTGACGGATGGGGCCGCTGGCCCTATCCTGCCGGGTTCTCAGGGCCCTTAGCTCATGCTTGGTTAGAGCAGAGGACTCATAATCCTTTGGTGCGCGGTTCGACTCCGCGAGGGCCTACCAAATTTCGCTAGTCGTCCCTGGCGCTGTCATTCGATTGGTAGCCCACGGGAATGGAAAAGCCGCTTATCAGAGCGGCTTTTTTACATCTGGAGAACGCTAGTCCGGCTTAGGGGCTGGATGGCCGGCGGAGCATGAACCAGGCAAAGCAGGCGATGAAGGCAACGACTGCGGTTGCGATACCCGTCCTAACGGCGTAGTCCAACCCAATCCAGCCGCCAGTATTGGACAATAGCAAGAACAGGACGGTGGCGGCCACGCCGCACACAAGACCCACCATTAATGCTCCCACGAGTTTTAAGAACAATTCCCACCTCCTGAAAGATCAGTTGCGCAGTGCAATATTAATTATATGATAACTTTGCTCAATCTGGTAACGACCGAGTGAGAGAACGCCTTACGGGTCAAACCACTCGATGTGCGCCAGCAGTATGAGTGCCGGATCAAGGAGCTTCAGGAGCCGACGGTGACGCGATGCCGCGCCGGACGGTGTACTACAAGTCCGTCAAAGCAAAGTAATGCCGGCGGGTTTGCCCAGTGAGTTCCGATCAAACAAAACGGGCCGGTGAGTACGCTTCTGGCGGGACAAACGGCGTGGCGCTTTCCATCAGGTCCGCTAGCAGGCGCGCACTGGCCGGTCCCAGCGTGAAGCCTTGGTGCCCGTGACCAAAGTTGAACCATATGCCGCGATGACGCGGCGCCGGCCCAATCACGGGAAGCATATCTGCCACACAGGGCCGGGCGCCCACCCAAGGTACTTCCTCGAGCGGCGCACCGAGTCCCAGTAACTTATCCGCTTCCTGCTCCGCATGCGTGAGCTGGGTAGGAGTAGGCCGGTCCTGCATGCGGGCGATTTCGGCTCCCGTGGTAATCCGCAGGCCGCGACTCTGGGGTGACATGACGTATCCGCGCTCTGCGTCCAGCGTGGGAACGCTTACTGTGCCGCCACCGACATAGTGGCGATGGTAGCCGCGCTTGACGAACAGGGGCAGGCGATAGCCGAGCCTAGTTGTCAGCTGCCCGGCCCACGGGCCGAGGGCAATGACCACCTGGGGCGCCTGCAGCGGACCGTCAGCGCTTTCAATGCCCCAACCACTGCTTACGGGGCGCAAGCTATGAGCGTCGCCCATGACGAAGCGGCCGCCCAGTCGCTGGAACGCCTGGAAATAGTGCTCCACCAGGGCGCCAGGATCGGATGCGCTCCAGGAATCGGGCCAATGCAGTGCACCGGGCAGGCGTATCCGGAAGCCAGGCTCGGCCCGTTCCAGCGCGGTGCTATCCAGGGCCAGGTAGCCGATGCCATGAGTGCGCTGAATGCGCTCGGCGTCAAGGCATGCCGCCTCAAACACCGCTGCACTGCGGTACAGCATGCGTATGCCGGTCTTGCGGATCAGGGCCGCGGCCTGCGCCACTTCGATCAGCCGCGCGTGCGTTTCAGTGGCGTGGGAAATCAGGGCTGTGTAGTGCCGGGATATGCGCTGGTGGCGCGCCGGCGCGGATGCGCGCCAGTACCGCCACAGTTGCGGACTTGATTCCAGCATGGCTCGCAGGTGGTAGTTGACGCTGGCTTCGCGCCGCAGCAGCACCTGGCACAGGAAGCCAATCGCGCGCGGCATCGGGTAGGGCTCCACGGCCTCGCGCTGGATCACGCCGGCGTTGCCAAAAGACGTTTCCTGGCCCGGCATGCGGCGGTCGACCAGGGTCACGTCGTGCCCGCGCAGGGACAGTTCGAGCGCGATGCTGGTGCCGACCATCCCTGCGCCCAGCACCAAAATCTCTTGCTTCTTCATTTGTCCGGGATGGCCGCAACGGCGCTGATTTCAATCAGGGCGCCCGGCACCACGAGCGCCGCTACGACTGTGGTTCGGGCTGGGAATGGCGCAGGCATGTGCTCAAGGTAGGCACGGTTGAATTCAGCGAAATCCTGCGCGTGTACCAAGTGGACGGTTGCGTGCACCACATCTGCCAGCGTGAGACCGGCCGCCTCCAGTGTGGCGCTGATGCGCTGAAGTGTGAGCGCGGTTTGCTCTGCGATCCCCGGCGGAATGCTCCCGTCGGGAAGGAGGGGCAGTTCTCCGGACAGGAGCAGCAGGTCGCCGGCGCGGCGGGTCTTGGAAAAGGGAAGGGTCATGGTTCAGTGTGAGGAAAAGGTTGTGCGCGCTCAAAGGGCATTACGCACGCTCCACAGTTCAGGAAAAAGTACGATATCGAGGGCCTTGCGCAAATAGGACGCGCCGGAAGTGCCGCCAGTGCCGCCTTTGAAGCCGATCACGCGTTCGACCGTGCATACGTGCCGGAAGCGCCACAGCCGGAATGCTTCCTCAAGGTCGACCAGCTTCTCGGCCAGCTGATACAAGTCCCAGTATTGTTCCGGACTACGGTAGACCTCCAGCCAGGCTGCTTCCACCGCCGCGCTGGCGGCATACGGCGCAGTCCAGTCGCGTTCCAGGTGCGAGTCGGGCACGGCGAGGCCACGGCGCGCCATGCATGCCAGGGCCACGTCGTACAACGATGGCGCGCGCAGGGCGGCGTCCACCGCAGCCAGACGCGCCGCGTGGTGCGCATGCGGCTGGCGCATCAAGGGATTCTTGTTCCCTAGCCGGAATTCGATGCACCGGTACTGCCAGCTCTGAAAGCCGGAACTGTTGGACAACGACGGCCGGATCACGCTGTACTCGGCGGGCGTGAGCGTGGACAGTACATCCCACGCGTGCACCAGCTGGGCCATAATGCGCGACACGCGGGCGAGCATCTTCAGGGCGGGCTGGCATGCATCGGCTGCCAGGCTCGCTGCCGCATCCTGCAGTTCGTGCAGCATGAGCTTCATCCACAGTTCGCTTACCTGGTGCTGGATGATGAAGAGCGGCTCATTGCGATCTGCCGACAGCGGGTGCTGCGCCGCGAGCACCTGGTCGAGGTGGAGGTAGTCGCCGTAACTCATGTCTTGCGAAAAATCGAGTTTCATGTGACGGCTCCCCGGCGCGCGTAGCGCGCATCACGCCAGGCGTTTGTCGCCAGGACGTCTGCCAGTTCGGCTGCGGCATCCCACGCGTCGGTGTAGCGCGTGTACAGCGGCGCGAAGCCAAAGCGCAGGATACCGGGCGCCCGGAAATCTCCGACGACGCCCCGCGCGATCAAAGCCTGCATGATCGGATAGCCGCCTTCCGGATGGGAGAAGCACACCTGGCTGCCGCGCGCTGCCGGGTCGCGCGGCGTCACCAGCGTGAGCCCATGCCCGGCACAGCGGCGCTCCACTTCATCGATGAACAGGCTGGTCAAGGCGATCGATTTTTGGCGCAAAGCCGTGAAGTCCCCCGCAGCCAGCAAGGTGTCGACGCCACATTCGAGGGCGGCCATGCTGAGCAACGGTGGCGTTCCGCACAGGAAGCGACGGCTGCCCGCCGCCGGCTGGTACGCGGGGCTGAACGCGAACGGGTCCATGTGGCCGAACCACCCGGGCAGCGGTTGGTGGCATCTGTCGGCCAGGCGCGCATGCACCCAAACGAAGGCTGGCGCGCCCGGTCCGCCATTGAGGTACTTGTAGCCGCAGCCGACGGCGAAGTCGCTGCCACTGCCATTCAGGTCGACGGGGACGGCCCCGGCGGAATGCGCCAGGTCCCACACCGTAAACGTCTGATGGCGTTGCGCCAGGCGGTTCAGCGCAGCCATGTCGTGCATGCGCCCGGTGCGGTAGTTGACGTGGGTAAGCAGCAGTACGGCGGCGTCGCCGCGCTCCAGAAGGTCCGGTATCTGTTCGGGTGCCTCGGCCAGGACGAGCACGCAGCCATGCGCCTCCGCCACGGCATGCGCGATGTAAAGGTCCGTGGGGAAGTTGTCGCGTTCGGAGATGATGACGCGCTGGCGGGGGCGGTCGCGGCGCGCCAGGCCAAGGGCCGCGTGCAGCACCTTGTACGTGTTGATGGAAGTGGAATCGGTCACCACCAGCTCGCCCGGTTGCGCGCCGACCAGCTGGCAGATCTTGTCCGCGATCCGGTGCGGCAGGTTGACCCAGCCAGCATCATTCCACGCGCCGACCAGGTGCCGGCCCCATTCGGCGCAGGCCATTTGCTGCAGGCGCGCGGTTGTCGCGCGCGGCAGCGCGCCAAGGGAATTCCCATCGAGGTAGATAAGGCCGGCCGGCAGTTCGAACAGGGAGCGGCTGCGGGCCAGCGGATCGTCGTGATCCAGCGCAAGGGCAGCCTCCCGGGTTCGGGGGAGAGGGTGGGGGCTGGCGCCGTTCATGTGTTCACTCATGCAAGCTCCGGGGCGGGGTTGTCAACGGCTGGGAAGTAGTGGCGGCCACGGCGCCGGTATGGCAAGTGCGCAAAATCCATCGATAGCGCGGCCCCGGTTTCGACGATGCGGCAGTGGCTTGAAAGGCGGGAAAACTCGGCGTAATAGTGGTGGCTGGATTTGACGCCGATCACTACCGCCTCGTGCAAAGGAACGCCCAGGTTCGTGAAAGCCGTGGGCGACAAGGTTTGCTGGCGGCGGGAAATGAGTACGATGTCGGTGGCACCGCAGCGCACCCAGGCCGCGGCGCCAAGCGGATCGACGAGCGGCCCTATACTTTGCGTGTGATGATCCGTCACTGCGCATACCTGCACGTCCAGGTTGAGCGGCGTTCCGGACGAAGGACCCGCTTTACCGCCCACGCGCAGCATGACGCGGGCACCTGCCCCAGCAACGCGGCATTGGGCCACGGCGGCCGGGTCCCACAGCATGCCGAAGGCGCTGCGCAATTCCGGGCGCGCAACCAGTGCAGCGAGCAGTCCGGTGTGGTCGCATGGTGCGCCCCCGCCCGGATTGTCGCCCGCATCGGCGACGATGATCGGGAGCGGGCCGTCGAGTGGCGCAAGCAGGATGTCGTCCACGCTCTCCAGCGCTGGCAGCAGGTCGTAGCGGGCACGGTACATGCGGCGCGCCAGTTGATGCGCCACCGCTGCGGCACGATCGGGGGCGCCATCGGCGATGACCAGGGCTTTGGTGCCGGCTTGCTCCACATCGGCCCATGGGAAGCCGTGGACAATGCTGGCCGAAAGAATGCCCGGCTCCTGCTCGGCCGTGGATAGCGCGTCCACGATGGCCCGCATCGGTTGCCCGGTGGTCGGGTAGAAGCCGACCATATGGCAATCCACCACGGCCGTCACCGGGCGCACCTGGCGCAACGCGGCCCGGCGGCACAGCGCATACAGCTCCGCAGCGCGCGCTATAAAGTCGGTGTGCGGGTATTCGCGCATCAGGATCAGGGCATTCGCATGTTCTGTCATCGCGGCGCTCAGATGGCAATGCGGGTCCAGGATGGCGCCCACGATGCAATCCGCACCGACATGCGCTCGCACGTGCCGCAGCAGGTCGCCCTCGCAATCATCGATGCCCTCGGCGACCATGGCCCCGTGCAGCGTCAGGAGCACCATGTCAACGGGTCCTGCTGCAGCCAGTGCAGCCAACAGCTCGTCGCGCAGCGCGACGTAGACCGAAGCCTGCACCGGACCTGCGGGTTGGGCGATGGCGTACAGGCCCTCGACAATCTCGTCGCCATGCTGCCGCGCCAGCTGGCGCCAATGCTCGGCCACCGGCCCGCAGATATTCAGGTCGCCCGCTGCCACCGGCCCGCGCACGACGCCCAGCTCTTCGAAGGATGCAAGGGTGGTGGGAAAGTCGGAAAAAGTATTGGTCTCGGTAGCGAGGCCGGAAACGAAGATCTTCATTAGGAGGCATCCTTGTGGAGGCGTGTGGCGAGCGGGAACAGCACCAGAATGGCTGCGAGGAGTGCGGCGGTGGGTACGCCTGTGTACAGCCATGCCAGGCGGCCGAGCGCCGCCGAATTGGCGGCAGCCAAGGGCGCATCAAGGCGGCCGACCCAGTCCAGGCCAAAGCCCATCACAATCCCGCCCAGCGATTGGCCGAGCTTCTCGGCGGAGAACAGGATGCCGAGATAAAGGCCGAGGCTCTCGCCCGCGCCCTGCATCCTGGTGGCGGCTTCGATTGCCAGCGTGGAAATCAGCACCGTCAGCACGCCGACAGCGAAGCCGAACACGATGCCGCCGGCGACAAGGGACGCATGCACCCGCGGTCCGCTGGTAAACCAGATTACTCCAGCCAGCGCCAGGATCAGCGCCGCACCAAGCAGTGTCTGGGTGCGCAAGCGGGCAGTCAGCCAGGGCGCAACAGTCACGCCCACGAGCAGTGCCAGGAACACTGGCGTCAGCAGGATGGACAATTGTTCGGGAGCGCCATGCAGCAGGTGCTTGTTTGCAAACGGCAAGGCGCTGAACAGGGCGGTGGTACTTGCGCCCAGCAGGATCAGGATGGCCACGATGCAGTAAAAGGCGCGGTTGCGCAGCGTCGCGCGCAGGGCCGGCAGCAGCGGCTGCGCGCGCTCGGTCGTCGCGCCAGCGCGCATGGGCACACGCCGCACCATGACGAGGCACAAGGCGCAGGCCATGAACGCGGCTACCGCAAGCACCGCAGCCATACCCAGGTAGCCTCCCTCATAAGTGTGGAAAGCGGATGCCAGTTGCGGCGCAGCGACCGATACCGCCAGTCCCGCGATGGTCTGGCCAAGCGCGCGAGCCGACATCAGCCGCGTGCGGCCCGTCGTATCATCGGCCAGGTCGCTGACGATCGCCGTGTGGGCGACCGCAAACACCGTCAGCAGGACAGCCTGGATAATCAGCAGGATGCCGAGCACGCACACCCGCAGCGGCAGTGGCAGCCCGCTCATGGGGACGAACAGCAGGACCAGTACGATCGGCAACGCCACAGTGCCGATGGCGATCAGGTGGCTGCGGCTGCCCGAGCGGCGCGCCCACTGGTCGGTACGGCGGCCAATCACAGGATCGAGCACCAGGTCTGTGAGCTTGGGTAGCGCCAGCAGGATGCCGGCCACCGCCGGCGGCACCTTGGCGAACTCCGTCAGGTAGAACAGGAACAGCAGCGGAATGACGCCGGCGCCGAGCGATACCCCGAGCGCGCCGGACCCGAAGCCGGCGACCACGCCGTGCCGCAGCACGGGTGCCTGGTGGTTGGCGTTATTCATGGCTGAGGACTTCCCGCAGGCGCAGGTTGCGGGTGCGCGAAGTGTCCAGCACGAGGGTGCGCGCGCCGTCCACTGGAGGCGCAAGCCGCAAGGTGCCGTTGAGCGGCAACGCGGGGTCGAGGCAGGTGAACTGGCACATATCGTCCAGCAGCGGCTCTACCCGATACCGGTTGCGGCCATATAGGCCGGAAACCTTCAACACGGCTGGGTCGCCCGGCTCGATCGTAAGGTCGGCACCCAACTCATGGCTGTACCAATGGCCGAGAAACTGCGAAAGCACCGCGCTCGCATCCGCTTTCCCGGCCAGGCGCTCGCAATGCAAGCGCTCGCCCTGCTCGATCACATCGAGCGCAACTACCTGGCCCTGCGCATTGGTGACGGGGTGGACATCGAGCGCGATCACCGCCAGCAGGTTCACGCGCAGGCTGCCGTCCGCGCCTTCCAGAAGCGGCAGCGGCATGCCGAACATGTGCAGGAACAGGCGCTCGTCGCGTCCCTCGATGCGGAAGTGGCGGCCGCTGGTCCTGCATACGTAATCGCCGGCCAGGCTGGCGGCCAGGTGGCCCGGCGCCGGCACCTCAGGCGCGGACAGTTCCGGTTCGAGCAGTGCGGCCAGCAGGTTCTGGGCGATGTCCGGCGCGCCGATATCGGACCGGTTGCTCATCACGATGATCTGCAGGTCGTGGTCCGGCGCGGCCAGCATCTGGCAGCTTCCCCCGACAACTCCGCCTGCATGGTGTATCAGCCGTACGCCGCGCCACTGCTCCTGGATCAAGCCAAATCCGTAAGTCTGCACGTGGCCGTTGGCGAGGATGGTGGGCGCCATCAGTTCCTCCGACAGGGATTGCGGCCAGAGCGTTGGCGCGCGCAGGTGCGTGAGCCAGCGCTGCATGTCGTCCAGCGTCGATGCGATCCCGCCTTCGCCCAGGATCACTGCCGGGAACAGGGATTTGGTGAAGCGCCCGGACGGGTGGCCCATGTGGGTCATGGCACTTCCGGGCAGAGGGTCGAGGTCGTTGGACCAGAGCGAGGTGTCGTGCATCGACAGGGGGGCGAACAGGTGCTGGCTCAGAGCCTGGGCAAGCGGCATGCCAAGCACGCGCTCGATGATGAGCGACAGCATCCGGTAGCCGCCATTGTTATAGATGAAGCGCGTCCCGGGCGCGAAGTTCTCGTCCTCCTGGCGGCATTGATAACCGTAAGCGCCGTCTTCCGGCAGGATGGCCAGGCCATTGGAAATAAGCGAGAGGTCGAGATAATCGCGGGTGCCGCCGGTGTGGCTCATGAACTCACGCAATGTGCGGCGGCCTTGCGAGGCAGGCAGTTCGGGCAGCCAGCGGGCCACTGGTTCGTCGATCGACAGCAGGCCCTGGTCGCGCAGGAGCAGGGCCAGGGCGCAGGCGAAATGCTTGGTGGTGGAGCCAATTCGCATCTTGGTTGCCGGGGTATTTACCAGTCCGGAATCCAGGCTTGAAAGCCCCAGGCCGCGGCGCACCAGTGTCTTGCCCCGGTGCCGCACGCTGACGATGAGGCCCGGCGCGTCGTCGCGCCCCAGCCCAGCGAGCACCTTGTCGATGCGTTCCTGGTCGTTCAACTTCGTTTCGGTGATTTCAGTCATTTCCATGGCAGGTGCTTTCACAGTAAAATAAAAGAATAATCATTCGTTTTTTTAGAGCCTATGCCCAAACGCGACGAATCCCATATGGCCGCCATGCGGCAGCAAATCCTCACCGCGGCGCGCACTATTTTTGAAAAGAAGGGCGTCTCGGCCTCGTCGATGAGCGACGTCGCGGCGCAGGCAGGCCTGTCGGTCGGGACGATCTATGTGCACTTCAAATCCAAGGACGAGGTGCTCAAGCAGTTGATCGAGACAGCGGCGGTGGACCAGAATCCGTTCGACCAATGCAAGGGCGCGCCAGAGCTGCTGGGCCTCGTGGAGGCGATCCTGCGCAAGCAGGACAACCTTGGCGCGGAAGCCCAGGCGGCGCGGACCGCGCTCGAAGTGGCCGCCATCGCGCGCCGCAATACCGAGGTGCAGGAGATCGTGGTGCGTAATTTCGACCAGCTCCGTTCGTCCCTGCTGGATGCGGTGGTGCGCCTGGGCAGCCTCAATGCGCACATCGACAAGGCGACCGCACTGGCCATCGGCGAAGCCCTGATGGCCTTGCTGGTGGCAGCCCAGGCGCAGATGCTGATCGGCGTGCCGACGGCGCTGGACGCCAAACTTAAGGCGGCGCGCCTGCTGGTTACGACGCTGCATGGCGCACCGGTAAAGGCGAAGCGGTAGCAACCCGCTGGACGGCGGGCAGGTGAAAAGCTGCTTCGGGATATGTAATGGTCGCGTCGGCATACTGCGCGGGAAGGCTGGTGTCGCTGGCCATCAGCAGGGGCGCATCGAGATCCACCAGGTCGGCAAATTGTGCGGCGATGAAAGCAGGCAGCAGCGCCAACGAGCGGCCGCCCATGCAGCCAACCATGACCTTGAGGCCGCGCCGCCGCGCCTCGAACGCCAGCGTCAGTGCGGAGCTGAGACCGCCGCATTTGTCCAGTTTAATGTTGGCGACATGGTAAAGCTGGGCGACGCGCTCCAGGTCTTCCAGGGTCTGGAGCGATTCATCGGCAGCGAAAGGGATGGGCGAGCGCACTGCGGCGAGCAGGTGGTCGCTCGCGGCGGGCAGCGGCTGCTCGATCATCTGGACCTGGCTGTCTAGCAGCGGGCCGAACATGTTATCCAGATGGTCGAGCGTCCAGCCCTCGTTCGCGTCGACGAACAGTCGGGCGTCGGGGCGTGCGGCGCGCACCGCGGCCACGCATGCAGCGTCGTCCGCAGTGCCGCCGAGCTTGAGCTTGAGCGACTTCATCGCCTTGTGCCGGCGTGCGTGATCGGCCATGGCGTCTGGACTGCCGAAGCCCAGCGTTACCATCGTCGTTTGCGGCAGGACGCGCGGCAGGAACGCAGGACCATAGAATGGCTGCTGGCGCTGGGCTGCGCTGAGCTGCCACAGGCACCAGTCCAGCGCATTACGCGCACCGCCTGCAGGCATCTGCTGCACGACGGACCAGGCGGCGCTCAGGTCGTCGGCCAGCCGAGGCGCGATAGCATCCACCTGCTGGCGCATGGCAGGGCCGCTTTCGCCACGATAGAACACCCCGGCTGCCTCGGACTGCGCCACGCGCCCCTTGTGATGCAGGTTGACCCGCAAGACGTTCTGACCCACCAGTATGCGGCCTGCTATCGCCAGCGGTTCCTTGAAAAAGATCTCTTCAATAAACGATTCGACGTGCATGGTTTTCTCCGTTTGCCGTGTCAATAGGTGGCGCTGAGCTGGATGCCGACGGTGCGCGAGGGCGCCAGATTGACCCGGGCAGGCGCGCCCGCCAGGCTAAAGGCGGTATCGGCCGAGGTCTGGGCGCGCGCATTGGTCAGGTTGCGGACAAAGAAGCCAAGGCTGGCATGTGCGAATTCAATGCCGGCGCGCAGGTCAAGCGTCGCATAGCTGGGCATGCGGTACTGCAGCACGCCGGGTTGTGCGGCAAAGGCGTTCACCCGGTCGCCGGTGTGGCGCAGGGTCAGGCCTACATAGGCCGGGCGCTCGTCGAGCAGGAAGTCGCGGTCAGCCTGCAGCGCGGTGGACAATTTTGCGGTGTCCGGAAGGCGGTCGCCTGCCTTGCCGCCCAAATCGGCGCTGTCGTCCTGCAAGGTGGAATGGATGACGCTGAGCGCGCCCGCCAGCCGCCATCCGGCCCCCGGTCGGGCGCGTACCGTCCATTCGAGACCGCGCGAGCGGGCCCTGCCGGCATTACCGATGCCAGAAAAACCGGCATTCGAGGTGAATGCCTGCATGTCCTTCCAGTCGATCCTGAACAGTGCCAGTTCCGTCGTCGCCTGTCCCGGCACCAGGTCGCCTTTCCAGCCCAGCTCGTAGCTCCAAAGGCTGTCGGAGCGGAAGAAGGGTTTGTTCAGGGGCTGGCCAGTGACCGGATTGACGATGACTGGCAAAGGGCCGCCGGGACGGTAGCCGCTTGCCGCGCGCGCGTACAGCGCCTGGTGCGCGGCCGGGCGCCAGCGGCCGGTCAGGAGCCAGGTGGTTACGTCTTCGGACGAACTGGCGCCAGGTAATGGTGGCGGGGCGAAAAGACCGTTGAAGGTCTGGTTCAAACGCTGGCTATTGTGCCCGCGCCGCACGCCCAGCGTGGCATCGGCCTGTTCGTTCAGGTAATAGGTGCCGGTGGCAAAGAGCGCCGTTTCGCGGAAGGTTGACGGGAATGTGGCGTTGGCCAGCAGCGGCGCTATTGGCTGGCGCTCCGCATTGAGCGGATTCAGGATCTGGCTCTTCGAGCCCGCCTCGTCGGTAAAAAATGCGCCGGCGAGCCATTCAAAGACGCGGCTGCGCGACGAGGTGAAGCGGATTTCCTGCGTCAACTTGCGGTTGTAGAAGCTGTAGTCGAGTGCAAAGCCGGCGGCTGTGATGCCAAGCGGCGCCAGGTAGGCGCTGTACAGGGCCGACGGGTCGGCGCGTCCTTCGTTGCGTGAGCGCTGCCAGCCCGTGATGGCGTCGAATGTCCCCCAACTGAATTTCGCGTTGAGCGACAGCGAGACCAGGTCGTTGCGTACTTCGTTGGGCTCTTCCACGAACAAGCGTTTGGCCCGGCCGCGCACAGCAGGCTGCCCGGTGGCAAGGTCGACATCTTCGCTCGATGAACCGTCGCGTTGCTGGTGCTGGGTGAATGCGGCCAGGCGCAGCGACCAGTCGGCGCTGGGCGCAAAGTGTAAAGCGATACGGCCGCCATTGATGTCTGAACCGTCGGCCAGCCGGTTGCTATGTCCGAGGTCGCGGATGAACCCACGGTTGGCGCGACGGTAAGCCGTGGCACGCAGCGCGGCGTGCTCGCCCAGCGGTGCATTGACCACGCCGCGCACCACATGGCCTGGGCCGCCCCCTCGGGTTGACGACAGTTCAGTCGTGACTTGGGCGCTGGCGGTGCCCAGTTCGGGTTCGATGGCGGCGTATTTGATTAGCCCGCCCATCGCGCCCGCGCCGTAGAGCGTGCCCTGCGGGCCCCGCAAGACTTCCACTGCACGCAGGTCGAACAGGCCGAGGTCAAGCGCATTGGAGCCGCCGCCCGCGTAGGCCGAACTGGAGCCGAACGGCACGTCATCGATGTACATGCTGACGGTAGCGCCAACCTGGGCGCCGGTAGTGATTCCCCGCATTGTGATCTGGCTCTGGCCCGAGCCGCTGCCCGCCTGGTTGTAATTCAGGCCGGGGAGCAGGGCGGAGAGGTCGCCGAGTGACTGGTAACCGCCCCGTTCGAGTGCATCGCCGCGGACCACGTCCGCTGTCAAGGGAACCTCCCTGGCGGGCTCGCGGCGACGCTGTGCCGTGATGATGACTGTTTCAACAGGCTCGTTGCCCTCGGCCGTTTTGTCTCCGGACACGCTGGGCGCGGACTGCGCTGAGGCGGGCTGCGCCATCGCGGCCAGCGCGGCAAGAATGGCGAAGCGGAGGTGGATTGGCCGGGGGGGCGGGACAACGTTCAAAGCGGCACAGCCAAAAATCATCACAGGGCGCATCAGTGTCTCCATAATGAATGAACATTCGTTTTTTTAATTATGGAAGGGAGGAGTGCGGAACGCAAGCGATTTTTGTCGGTGCCTAAATTCGGGGTGTTTGCCTGATAAGGACGCGGGAAACCGCGCGTTTGGGGGCGGTAGTGTCTCTTGTTGATATGGTAATCTTCCGCACCATGAAGATTTCCCGCACCCTCGCAGCAGCTGTAACAGCGCTTTCGTTTTCACACGCTCAGGCCCTGGACCTGCAGGTCAAGGCCAGACAATTCGATCCCACCCACATCGGCTTTGCAGCGGATGGCGCGCGCGCCTGCCTGGTTGGCGATAACTTTGATCCTGACGCCGCGCAGAACAGCGGTGAGTTGCTGGTGGTCGATTACAAGACCAATGCACTGCTGTGGAAGAAGCACATCCCTGCGCCGAATGGCTATGTGGCCCTGACTGCGGCGCAATGCGCGTTCGACGGTGAATTCGTCTACGTGCTGGCCAACGTCAACACGCAGGCTGCGCAATCCTTGAACCAGACCTTGGTTTACATCCTCCAGTTCAGCGCCGACGGTAAGCAAACCGGCTACAAAAAACTTTCCCTCGCTGGACGGAATAAATTCGCCTACACGCTGGCGCCGCTTGCATCCGGCGTTCAAGTCGCGGGCTACGTCAAGGACGAGGATAACGACGCGGAATACTATTCCCTCTTCACCGTGCAGCTTGATAGGAACCTGGTTGAGGGCAGGCAGAACGTCCGCAAGACAGGCGCGTTTAACAGCTCGGCGAGCGCGCGCTTCGTTGGCGAGCGTTTGTATATTGCCGGCGGCTTTAGCCCTTCAAAATTAGGCAAGACGGATTATGTGGACGATTACGCGCATTCGCAGCTGCTGCCGAATGGCGGATATGTTTGGAGTGTGCGTCCCTTCAAGCAGAAAGCGCGCGACGTGAAGCAGGAGGTTTCGCCGCGCGGCGTGACCTACTCGCTGTCCGGTGATGAGGGCATTTCAACGCTGGCGGTGACCAGCCCGGAAGGCAAGCCTCTGGCGTCCGCCAGCTATGAGGGAAGATTCTGCAAGACGTATTCGATGGCGGAGTACGGCAATGCCTTGCTCGCTGTGCGACAGCCCTGCGGCGGCAAGGGGAGTGCCCGCGAGCTGCGCAGGATTTCCCCGTCCAGCGGTAGGGAAGACGCGTTGCAGTTGGCCGCTGGAGAACCGTTGTTCGTCGCCGCGCATGACGGCCACTGGTTCCTTCTGTCGAAGGATGGCGCGGGCGACTTGTCGCTGAATGTTGGGATGGTGAACGAGAAACAGGCTGCCGATGCGGGGTCGCGCTTCAAGCTGAACTCCGGCGGGGTGGAGCACTCGCTGCAGGTCAGCCGCTACCAGGTGGACAACAAAGGCGTTCCATCCTTCGACTACGTGTACGAGCAGCGCGCGGGTTCCTGCCGCTTCAGCGTGACAGGCCATGCGGTTGCCGGCTTTGATGAGAGCAAGGGCAAGGTTGAACTGGAGGTTTTCAACCTGCAGGACGACGACGGCAAGCCGCTGCCGCAGATCCTGGTCTATTACGACGATGCGTCCACGTTCACGTTGCCCTTCAAGGGAGCGCCCAGACAGGTGTCGTTTGACCGCACGCTGTCGCCCGAGCAGTTGAAGCGCAGCTGCGGCAGCCAGGATAGCGCGCAGCTGTCCTTGCTGTTCAACGAGAAGGCGTGAAGCAGGATTATGCGACCGTCAGCGCTATCGCGGTTTTCCCTGCTCGCCGTCGCATTCCTGCTTGCCTCGTGCAACTCGGACCATCCTCCCAGCGGGCCATACGCCAAGTGGCTGGAGAATGGGGAGGAGGTCGAGTCGACCGAGCAGGTGGGGCCGTTCACCGTCCTTCACATTCGTTATCGCCCTTCTGGCTGGGGCAGTTTTCATGGTACGGGCCACAATCTTGACCGGGTCCTCCATGCTGCGAAGGTGGTCGTCGAAAAATCCGAAATCAGCAAGCCATGGGAGGGGACCGGGGCTCCTGCGGTCCTGAGCTACGTCTACGCTGGCGACAAAAGTCCGCTTCATGTGGTGTATGAGCGCAAGGGAAAGCCGGTTGTCGAGCGTATTGATGGCGATCGCATTGGTCTGACCTTGGGCGAGCCTGTGGGGCCTGGTTTGCGCTATTTTGAAGTGGAGTCGGGCACGCATATTGGTTTCCTGCTCAAGGCCTTTCCGCTGCAGGTGTTTGCGGTGCCGAGGGGCGCGGAGCATTCGAAGTTTGCGTATCTGGCTGGCCTTGCGCCGGACTTCAAGGCTTTTGCGCTGGCCGATTCTCCTGCGACGCCGACCGCGGTTATTGTGGTCGATGCGCAGGGCAAGCTGGGTGATCCGATCCCCATGCCGCTCATGCCCGGCGCCTCCCGGGAAATTGCGGGGGATCGGCCGTCGGAACTCGCCCGGGCCTGGTTTGATTCCCACTTCGCCTGGCAGAAGAATGCGGAGGGGCGCTGGGACATCGTCAGGGCCACGACGGATGCGCCCGGCGCTGCCACGGCTAACCCGGTTGAGGAGCTGTTCCTCGATGCCAGCATGGGTTACCGCACCTGCTTCGGCGGCAATGCCATCGCTTGCTTGCGCGGCTGGCAGAAAGTGCCGGCGGAGGGCAAGGCGATGCAGGATCTGTTCTGCTGCGACACGCCTTACTTCTACAAGCCAGTCCAGACGGTGCGGGCTTTCGGTGCGCCCGTCCGCCGCTTGCTCTACGCGCCTGCTGCCGGCGGTGCGGCTTACCACCTTATCCTCAATGCGCCGCCAGAGCAGGTGATGCGTGAGCTAAGTGCGCGGGTTGAGAGGCGCGGCTTCAGGCATCTGAACCACGAGCAGATTACGGAGGAAAGCATTGCGGGCTTTGTGGGCAAGGATTTCTATCGCACCGGCAGCCTGGTGCCACAGAACGACGCCAGCGGGGCGCAACAACTGGTGCTGCCGACAGTGACCCTGCGCGTTGAAGCGTTCGAGCAGGGCACCATCATTTACACCCTGGCGCGCTACCCGGCGCTGGAGGGCGCCGGGGCGGCGAAGTAGGGGGCGCTTAGAAGCCGGCCTGGGTCAGCCAGGCTGGCATGTCCACCAGCCTGATTGCCGGATCGCCCTGCAGGTTGCGCTGCACCAGCGGGCGGTTGCGGATGCCGGTCAGTACCAGCACGCGTTTGCCGGGGTGTTCGCTGACGGCGCGCTTCACCATATCCGCAGTGTGCTTGTCCCAGCGCTCGTCGGCGTCCTTCATCACCGGGCCCAGGATTTCGGCGTGCAGGCGCGCGCTGGCGTCGATCATTTCAGTCGTGACGTCATCCTGCACGCGGGCTGCGCTGCTCCAGTGCTTGCCGAGCATGGCGTACATATTCTTTTCGGTGCGTTTGAAGCTGGCCGACAGCGCCGGCTGCTCTTTGTCGAACTGCTGGATGCGCGACTTCACCGCTTCGACGATCTCGCTGAACATTGGTTCGGCCGGCTCGGCGGGGTAGGTGATGAACTTGCGCTTGTCCATCAAGGGGAAGATGCCGTTGGTGTATTCGACCTTGCCGGGGAAGACGCTGCGCTTGCGCAGCTCGTCCGGGGTTACGTCCAGCACCAGCACGTCCGGTGCTACCTTTTCGACGATGCGTACCAGTGTTTCGACGTTATACGCCGGTACCTGCTCGTGGCGTTTGTACAGGGTACCAAGCAGGAATACGTCGTTGGCTGCCAGGGCCGGGCTGATGCCGGCGACGACCAGGGCGGCCGCCGCCAGGCAGCGGGATAGTGTCTTCATAGTTGTCTCCATGTCTGGATCAGGTCGAAGTGCCTGATCTGGCGAACATCATAAACGCATCCCGCTGGCCCGGCTCACTGGGACGAATTTGCCGCCCGCACCGGTGTTCGGGGGCGGGACAGCGCTGAGCGTTTGCGGACAGCAAATCCGGCGCCGGAGCCTTTGATCTTCCTCAAGCCTGGGACCTATCGCCTTTCTAGACTGTATAGGTCAAAACAACATTCTGATCATATTTATTAGGAAATAATGTTTCTATGAATCAAATTTTGTGAGAAGATCTATTTTTGTAAAATGAATAACCTTATTGTTGGTTAAATATCGAGGGATGCGTATGAAGAAAGCCATAGTCGCCGTAGTTGGCGCCACCATGTTGACGAGCTGCGCAACCGATCCACGGACCGGCCAGCCTTCGTTCAAAGAGACTTTCGCCAGCGACGATCCGTGCTCGAACAATTCGCGCAATATCGGCATTGCGGTCGGTGCGATCGCCGGTGCCATCATCGGCAACCAGGTCAAGCATTCGGACAAGGGCCGAATCCTGGGCGCGCTGGTGGGCGCTGCCGCCGGCGGCCTGATTGGCCACGATATGGACCGCCGCCGCTGCGAGCTGGCGCGCGTGGCCAAACAGTATGAGCTGGACATGACGGTGGCGAACGTGTCGGCCGACGGCACGGTGCAGGCGGCGAGCGATCCGGCGCAGGCCAGCAGCAGCAAGGACGCGGGCGTTGGCATGGTGGTGGAAGTGCGCGACAAGCAGGGCGAGGGCGCCCAGTTCGACAGCAATTCCGACCAGCTGACGCCGCGCGCGCAGTCCTACTTCACGGCGATCGCGCAATCGTATTCCGCGCGCACCATGGCCAGCCATATCCAGGACCCGGCGGAGCGCCAGAAGTACATTGCGCAGATCGCGTCGCGCAAGATCCTGTTGATCGGCCATACCGACGATACCGGCAGCTCGCGCCTGAATGCGGATCTGTCGGAGCGCCGCGCCAAGGCCGTGACGGAATTCATGGAGAAGCAGGGCATCCCGCGCGACGTGCTGTTCTACCAGGGCGCCGGCGAGTCCTATCCGATTGCCGATAACGCCAGCGAAGAAGGACGTGCGCGCAACCGCCGCGTTGAAATCGTGGAGGTGGCCGATGCCGGCACCTTCGAGCGTTTCCTCGCTGCGCGCAAGCCGCGCTATGCGTTCTATCGCACGCAGGAGGCGGCCGCGCGTCCGGCCGACCCGGCGGCGCAGCAAAAGCCTGCCGCGCCAGCCGCACCGGCGGCGCCGGCCAGGCTGGCGAAGGAGAAGGCCGCACCAGCCAGGGCGGCAGAAGCCAGGGTGGCGGAAGCCAAGGCGCCTGCGGCCAAGGCTGGCGCGCGCGTCGCAGCGGCAACGCCGGCCGCCCCGGCGCTGCCTGCGGCGCCCGCCGCCACCCGCGCGCGCAGCAGCGGCCCGGCACTGGATTTTGGCGGCATGCCGCTGGCCAAATCCAGCGCCATCGCAAGCATCGGCCAGCTGGAATCGAACAAGTCCTACTTCTCCCTGATCAGCAGCGCGCATGCGTCCGAGATGGCCGACCTGGCCGATTGCACGCGCGACCGGCCACGCGTGGCGCACGGGGTCAAGTCGCTGGCCAGCGGCAAGACCTACCGCACCAGCGAGTTCCTGCCCGGCCTGTACGGCAAAACCTGGACCGACCAGGTCAACGCGCACCAGATTGTGCTGAACAAGGTTTCCGTGCTGGCGGGCGACGGTTCGCTGGCCAACCTGCCGGAGTTCAAGGTCTACGCCAATTACAACCCGGCGCGCAACAGCAACCCGGTGCCGGACGTCAGCCTGTCGCCGGAGGTGAACACTTACCTGGGTGAACGCGGCTTGCTGTACCGCGTGTTCCTGGACGGCCGCGCCGGCCTGTCCTGCGTCGACATCGTGTTCCATAGCGAAGGCGGTCCGGCGGCCAAGGCGGGCCGTATCGTGTACGAGCGCGGCGCGGTGCAGTACGCAGCAGATTTCAAACCAAAGATCTACCAAAAATAAAAGGGGAAACGCAATGAAAGAGTTCTTTCAAACCTATCCATTGCTGGCGTGGAGCGTGGTCAGCACGCTGTGCGCGGCGGTGGTGATCATGCTGTTGTGGGAGAAGGTGAAGTGGTGGTGGTTTAACACCTGGGTCAGTTTCCCGGTGATCGGCCGCATTGCGCGCCTGTCGCGCGATCCGAGCGCGGACCAGTCGTTCCCCGGCTGGTACACCGCCGAGCGCACCCTGTGCCAGGAGTACAAGGACTTCGCGCATATCCAGGACGAGCATGACTTCAACGAAAAGAAGACTTACCTGAAAAAGGCTGGCGACAATGGCCGCAGCTCGATGCCGGGCTGGATCTGGGCTTTGACGGTGGTGATGGTCTTTGTCGAGGCAATGGGTTTCTCCTACGTGCTGGCCGGCTACACCATTCCAGGCGCCAGTGAGAACCTGCAGCAGACGGGCGCTTACGGCATCGCTTTCCTGATCTCGGTGGTGCTGGTGGCATTCACCCACCTGGCGGGCCACCAGCTGTATCGCTCGAACCTGATCAAGAATGCGCGCAAGGTGTGGGTGGCCAACGGCTGCGAACCGCCGCTGAAGGACGGCACCCTGGGCCTGGATGAACCGCAGACCAAGGACAACCATGAACCGGCCTGCAACCAGCTGTGCAGCCGCGTGGGCGCGCATCCGAACTACTTCCTGTGCTGGGGCACCCTGGTGTTCGTGGTGATTATCGCCGGCTTTGCGACCTATGTGCGCGGCCAGGTGCTGGAGAAGGAGCTGGCGGCGCGCGTGACGCTGGCCAGCCAGCAGACGACGCAGGGCGCCGCCCCGGCGGCCGATGGCATGAATATGTCGGCCGACCCGGTGCGCCTGCCAAGCGCGGATGAGGCTTCGGACAGCAGCGCCGACAAGAAGGCGGTCGCGGACGAGGCCAGCCTGGATCGCCACGGCGGCTGGGCTACCTTCATCATCCTGGCCTTCATCTTTGTGTTCCTGCAGATCCTGGGCGTGATCTTTGGCTTCCGCTGGGGCTTTGCCGGCAAGGAAAGCGCGCAGGCCTTCCGCGATATCGGTGGCGGGCGCTATTCCAGCTATGCTGCGGTGCGCGAGAACTATCGCCGTACGGCGGATACGGCGCAGGCGCGCCTGGCCGTGCTGCAGCAGCGCATCATGAAAAATACGGGCGATAGCGGTACGGTCGGTACCCGCCTGAAGAAGACGTTCCGCGACTTCATGCAGGAGTCGCGCGTGCTGGACGAGGCGGACCGCGATGACCAGCGCCGCCATGCCGAAGCTACCGCGCAAAAGGCCGCCCTGGCGGCAGCCCAGGCTGCGCAGGCGGAAGCCGCAGCGGCGGCTGCGGCTGCGGCAGCGGCAGCGGCACAGGCGCCAGCACAGGTGCCGGCAGCGGCTGCCGCTCCCGCAGCGGCCGCGCCGGTGGCACCAGCGCCGGCCGCCCCGGCCGCGCAGGACGCCGCCGTGGCGGGCCTGTCCGACGTGCTGGCGCGCCTTGCCGCGCTGGGCGAGAACAAACAGGCCAAGCTCGACCTGCTCGATTCCCTGCCGGCCGACACCCGCGCCGCTGTGATCGAAGCGCTGCGCGTGCAGAAGGCGGAAGCCGAGCGCAAGGCGCGCGATGCGGAAGTGGAGGGCTTGCTGTGAAGTGGACTTTGCTGGCTGCCCCGCTGCTGTTCTCCGGCTCCGTGATGGCGGCGCAGCTCGACGCCATCCGCAGCTGCTATGAGAAGCCGTTGCCTGCGCCGCGCGTGCCGGAAACGGAGCTGATCGTCGCCATCGACCAGACCACGCCACTCAGCCCATCGCTCAAGCAGCTGGTGGCCGACAACGTCAAGTCCTACCTGCAGCCCGGCCACGCATTTTCGATTGCGGTGTTCTCGGCCTACACCCAGGGACGCTACACGGAAGTGCTGGCCTCGGGCCGTATCGAGGCGCCGCTGGAGAAGGCGGTGCGTGACGATATCTCCAAGCCGGTGCTGGCCAAGTTCGAACAGTGCCTGGGGCGCCAGCCGGCGCAAGCCATGCAGGTGGCGGGCGGCGCACTGCGCGCCGCCTTTGCCGAAAGCAGCGGTTCCATCGCCAAGTCCGACGTGCTGGCCAGCCTGAAAGCCGTCTCCGCGCTGGCGGCCGAATCGCGCTCGCCGCAGAAAATCGTGCTGATCGTGTCCGACATGCTGGAGAACTCCACGGTCGCCAACTTCTACGCCGAGCAAGGCAAGGCCGTGCGCAAGATCGACGCCGGCAAAGAACTGCGCGCGGTGGAAGATAGCAAGCTGCTGGGCAATTTCGGCGGCGCCAAGGTGTATGTGATGGGCGCCGGCCTGCTGTCGGCCGATGCCGCCAACGCCAAGGCCTATCGCGATCCGAAGACCATGCAGGCGCTGGCCGAATTCTGGTCGGCCTACCTGCGCAAGTCGAACGCCGAGCTGGTGGAGTTTGGCCAGCCGGCCTTGCTGCGCCCGATGCGCCAGTAAGGGCGGTTCAGCGTCCTTGAGGGCAGGCCGCACCGCGGGTGGGAGCCTGCCCTTTTTGCTTTCCATTCCCACGATCCTGCAGGCTGTCGGATCGGCAGGGCGGCGCAGCGCGCGCCCCTTTACCATCGCCGCTCCGATTGGCAACAACGCGAAAGGGCGATATGGACAAATGGAGCAAGGCAGCATTGGCAGTAGTGGCAGTAGTGGCGGCGGCACCACTGTTGGCGCAGGCGCAGGCAGACCTGACGCAGCTGGACCGGGACATGGCCGGTCCCAAATCGAAAGTGCTGGTGCTGGGCACCATGCATTTGAGCGGCATGCCGGCCGGCTTCAAGCCTGCGGCACTGGATAGCGTGATCGACCGGCTGGCGGCTTACAGGCCGGACATCATCACCATCGAGCAGGAGCCGGGCGAGGATTGCGACCTGGCCGCGCGGCATCCGGCCAAGTACGGGCCGGACTGGTGCCCGAGCACCAAGGCGGCGCAGGAGGCGACGGGCCTCGATATCCCGGCCGCGCTGGCCGAGGTGGACAGGACGCTCAAGAGCTGGCCTGCACAGCCGGCGCCAGCGCAGCGGCGGCGCCTGGCGGCCGCCTTCCTGGCGGCGAACGAGCCGGCATCGGCCCAGGTGCAATGGCTGCAGCTGGCGCCGGCCGAGCGGCGCGAGGGCGATGGCTTGAATGCGAAGCTGGTCGAGCGCCTCGGCAAGCTAATGCAGCGCAAGAACGAGGACAACCTGATCGCCGCGCCGCTGGCGGCGCGCCTGGGACACCAGCGCGTGTACGCGGTGGACAACCACACCGGCGACCGCATCGACGTGCGGGATATCAAAGCTTTCGTGAAGTCGATCGAGGCGGTATGGGCCTCGGGCAATGCGGAAATGAAGGCCATGCAGCAGCGCGAAGGGGAGCTGGCGCAGGCGGACGACCTGGTGCCGCTGTACCGCTACATCAACGCGCCGGACAGCATGCGTATCTACGCCGAGTCCAACGTGCTGCCGATGATGCGCGCCAGGTCGGCCGAAGGCTATCCGCAAATATGGGTCGGCGGCTGGGAGGTGCGCAACCTGCGCATGGTGGCCAATATCCGCGAGACTTTCCGCGAGCGGCCCGGCGCGCGCGTGCTGTCCATCGTCGGCGCATCGCACAAGCCGTGGTTCGACGCCTGGCTCGGCCAGCTGCAGGGTGTGGAAATCGTCGACGCGGCTGAAGTGCTGAAGTAGCGCGTTCAATCGAAGGCGGCGCGGATCTCCCTGGCGGTTTGCTGCGGGTCCTGCAGGTGCGGATAGTGGCCCAGGCCCTGCAGAACGGCAAAGGGCCGGCCGGAGCGGGCGGCGAACTCCTCGCCCATCTTCCTATCGATATAGATATCGAGAGCGCCCCATACCACACGCACCGGCGTGGCCAGGCGCGCCAGGTTTTGTTCCAGGTGAACCTGGTCGCGCGTGAAGTGCGAGTAGTAATGGTAGAAGGCGTCGCCGCTGCTGATGCCGCCGCGCTGCCATCCCTCGTGCATGTCGGCTTTGAAATCGGGGCTGATCTCGAACTGGGTGCCGGCGGGCAAACCGCGGTGGAAGGCGTTGTCGATGATTTCGCGATAGGTCTGGTTGATGGCGGCACGGGTGGCTTGCGCTGTCTCGGGCGCCTTCAGGTTGCGCAAGCGCTCGGCCATGTAGTGCGGGCGATCCAGCGGGGCGAAGTCGCCGACGATGATCTTCTTCGCGATACCGGGTTCCTCCAGTGCGAGCAGCAGCGGCGGCAGGCCGCCTATGTCGGTGGCGTAGATGACCAGATTGCGGCTGTCTATGCCGGCGGCACGGATGTACTGCTGGAGCACACGGGCGTAATCGCGCGGCGCGTAGGCGAAACGTTCCACCGGAGGCCGCGATGATCCACCGTAGCCGGGCCAGTCGAAGGCGTGGACCTCGTAGTCGGTAGCCAGCTGGCGCGCGACCTGGTCCCAGGCGCGCGCGGTTTCGGGGAATCCGTGCAGCAGCAGGACGGTCCCCTTCGGATTGGGGTGGGCGACGATGAAGCGCCGCAGGGTGATGTCGGGGTTGACCTGGACCAAGCCGGTTTCAGTCTGGCCGGCGCCGGCTGGCAGGTGCAGGGTGCTGGCGGCCGCAATGGCGGCCAGCGCGGTGTTGAGCGTACTCATATCGAAGTTCCTGTCGGAGGGTGGCGGATGCCTTCAATATAGGTTGCACAGGTTATGGCGTAAATGTCGTAAAACCCTCGTTTCAAGACATCCGCGCCAGCCGCCGCACAGCCTGCGGCGGCTGCCCGAAAGCGCGCAGGAAGGCGCGCCGCATGCGCTCCGCGTCGCTGAAGCCGGCTTCCAGGGCAATCTCCTCGACACTCAGGCGGCTTTGCTCGACCATCAGGCGCGCCGCCTCCACGCGCAGTTTTTCGATGGCTTTTGCCGGCGGTTGCCCGGTTTCCATGGTGAAGGCGCGGCTGAACTGGCGCGGGCTGAGATGGGCCACGTTGGCCAGTTCGGTGACGGTGAGTGGGCGCTGCAGGTGCTGGCGCGCATAGTCCAGCACGCGCTGGATGCGGTCGCTCCTGGCGCCAAGCTCGAGCAGGGCGGAATGCTGCGACTGGCCGCCGGCGCGGCGGTGGTAGACCACGAGCTTTTTCGCCACCGTCGCGGCAAGTTCGGCGCCGAAGTCCGCTTCCACCATGCCGAGTGCGAGGTCGATGCCGGCCGTCATGCCGGCGGAGGTCCACAGCTGTCCGTCGTTGACGAAGATGCGGTCGGCCTCCACTTGCGCGGCCGGCACTTGTTCCTGCAGTTCGCGCGCGAACATCCAGTGGGTGGTGACGCGGCGGCCGTCAAGCAGCCCCGCTTCGCCCAGCAGGAAGGCGCCGGTGCAGACCGACGCGGTGCGCCGCGCCAGGCGTGCCGCCGCGCGCAAACGCGCCAGCAGGCCGGTCGCGGTCGGCGCAGGCGCCACCAGGCCGCACACGATCAGGGTGTCGAGCCGGCGGCGGGCAACAGGCTGCGTTTCAATGGCGGCCCCGAAGGAATTGGCGACGCTGCCGCCGTGCTCCGAGAAAAAGCCGATGTCATACAGGCGCCGGCCGGCCGAGGTATTGGCCAGCTCAAAGGCGGAAGCGGCGGCCAGCCCCATGATCTGGAAGCCGGGCGGTAACAGGAATCCGATTTTCATTGTTGTGGCATGAAAGGTGGTATTCATATGATACCTGTCATTGCCGGCAGTCGCCTGCGGGCAGTGCTATTCTGGTCAGCCGCGCTGCGAAGCGAAGCGCATTTCTTCATGCAAGCTAAGACAAGGAGATCGGAATGGGCATCAAGAAAATCCTGCTGTTGACGGGCGATTTCGCGGAAGATTACGAGACCATGGTGCCGTTCCAGGCGCTGCTGATGGTGGGGCACACGGTGCACGCGGTGTGTCCCGGCAAGAAGGCGGGGGAGAAGGTCAAGACCGCGATCCATGACTTCGAGGGCGACCAGACCTATACCGAAAAGCCGGGCCACCAGTTCGCGCTGACCGCCACGTTCGACGACGTGCGGACGGCGGCGTACGACGCACTGGTGATCGCCGGCGGCCGCGCGCCGGAATACCTGCGCCTGAACACGCGCGTGCTGGAAACGGTGCAGGAGTTCGCGGCGGCCGGCAAGCCGGTGGCGGCCATCTGCCACGGCGCGCAGATCCTCACGGCGGCCGGTGTGGTCAAGGGCAGGCGCATTTCGGCCTACCCGGCCTGCGCGCCGGAAGTGCGCAGCGCCGGCGGGGAGTACGTGGCGCTGGAGATGGACCAGGCGCTCACGGACGGCAATTTCGTCACCGCGCCGGCCTGGCCCGCGCATCCGCAATGGATGGCGCAATTCCTCAAAGTACTGGGCACTGAGATCAAGCCTTAGTTGCTGCGCGCAGCGCGCGACAATGGCCTGGGCGCGCTGCGGCAGCAGGCCGGGCCATGTCGCCCGGCAGGAGATGGTGCAGCGCGCTCTGGCCGGCCTGGAAGCGTGGCTGTCCGGCTGCGCGTACCTGGCGGGCGGCTTCAGCGCGGCCGACTTCATGCTGGCCAGCGTGCTGCGCCTGCTGGACGGCAGCGCCACGCAGCAGGCATACCCGGCCGCCAGCGCCTGCCTGCAGCGCTGCGTCGCGCGGCCCGCCTTCGGGCGCGCGCTGGCGGCCGTCCGAATCAGCGCGGCACGATGGCGAACTGCGGCCGTTCGCTGTAGTTGGCCTTGGCGGCCCGGCTGGCGAAGCGCGCCCACGCTTCGCGCGCATTGGGCAGGCCGGTGGCGGCGGCCATGGCCAGCGCCGGCTGCATATTGGCCGGGTAGCCTTCCGGCGAAGTGGAGTAGCCCGTCATTTCACCGGCCTGCCATGCTGAGCGCCAGATTTTGGCGTCCTTGTCGGCCTGTGTGCGCCAGTCGGCCTGGGCCTGGCTGCCGCAGGGCTGGTCCAGGTAGAGCGCGCCGGTGCTGTTCGCCAGCGGCGTGCCGTCGTTCTTGCGCATGGTGGCCTGGTAAGCCTCCGCCAGGGTGCTGAAGTAGGCTGCCGTGGCGCCGGGCCGCACCATCAGAGCATACACGGCGCCGTCGATCCAGCAGTAGCCCGGCGCCATCATGCGGCCGATCGGGAAGCGCGCCTTCCAGTCCAGGATAGGCTTGGCGCTGGCGAACCCCATTTCATGCAGGTGGCCGACGGCGGCGGTGAAGAAGTCGTCCTGCCAGGGCGCGATGCCGGTATTGGGTCCGGTGGGGCCGCCGTAGGCCACGGCGTAGCTGGTGGCGGTATTGTCGATGAAGCCCAGCTGGTTGGTGGCGCTGCCGGCGAATGTGCTGTTGTAGAAGTCCAGGTTGTTCTGCAGGATCTGCTTGAAGTAGGCCTTCATCGGGTGGCTGTCCGGCGTGATGTAGGCGGCGTGGCCCAGGGTGCGCAGGTTCCAGGCCTGGCCGCGCACCTGGTTGCCTTTCACCAGGCCCTTGGCCAGGCCGCGGTAATGCGGGTTCATCGTGGTCAGGTTCCAGTTGGCCCAGAACAGCAGCTCGTCCAGGTAGTAGGCGTCGCCGGTGAACAGGTAGGGCAGGTAGGCCAGCGAGGGCTGGTGCGCGGAATCGGGCGAATAGGGCGTGCTGCAGGCACCGGCTTCGGTCGAGGTACAGCGCGGCATGTCCTCGTGCTTTTTGGTCACCGGATTGTAACTGTCGCTGCTGATGCGGACATCGCGCACGTAAGGGTACTGCAGGATGGACACCACTTCATCCGTCGCCTTGTCGCGGTAATGCACCGGCCAGCTGCCGGCCAGGTCGCCCAGGCCCATGGTGACCTGGCGCGCACGCGCATCCATGCTCAGCACGTACATGGCGCCCCAGGCGTGGTGCAGGCCGATGTCGGGGCGGCCGCCGGTGGCCGGCATGTACTTGTTAATAAAGGGCATGGCCATCGGCCCGCTGTCGGCCGCTTCCCAGTCGGTCTTCATTTTCGCCAGCGCGCTGGCGGAAGGGACGATGCTGCGGTCGTAGTTGGGCACCGCGCCGGTGGCGGAGGCATACACCGCGTCGTGCCGCACATGCACCTTCGGTTCGGCGCCGGTCCAGAACACCTTGCGCCAGCGCGCGTGGTGGAAGTGCGTCAGCGCGGTCTTGCTGTACACGGGCCGGTTGTTCACCAGGACTTCCGCATCGTAAGTGACGTTCTTCGGATCGGGTTCGAAGGCCCAGTTGTTTTCGACGGTGACGTCGACGCGGGTCGGGCCCGGGCTTTCCGCGTTGGGGAACGGGTAGTTGCGGATCGCAAAGCGCACCGACAGGTGGGGATGGGCCACGCCGGCCGCCGTTACCACCGGCCCCGAGACTTGCCACTCATTGGCGCGTAAGCCGTTCAGCCAGTGCTTGTATGGCTTGCTGTTTAACAGCTGCGCGGCGTCCGCGCTGTACACCACGCCGCCCACGTTCAGGCGCACCACCGTGTTAAAGCCGCTCGCCAGCAGCGCGCCGGGACGGAAGGCAGGCAGCGCCGGCGGCGGGGCGGCGGACGACGCCAGCTGCAGGCTGGCGCTCTCGCCGGCGGCCAGCTGCGGCACGATGGCGCTGAACACCGCGTGCCGCACCGACCCGTCGTCGTGCGTGGCCTTGACGTCGAACTGGATCGGCAGGGCGGCGCCCTTGTAGGTGGCGGTCACGCTTTCCCCCGCCTTCAGGTCGCCCTTGGCGAATACCTGGGCGAACGTCAGCGGCACATTCAACTGCGCCTGCATCGACGTTTCGATCAGCTGGATGGAAGGCAGTTGCGCCGCCAGCGCGCTGCCAGCGGCTAAAACAGAAGCAAGGCACGACAGGACGTATTTCATGGGAGACCCTCTCAATTTGAAAGCGCTTGACCTGAGTCAATTTAATTAATCGACAAACTCCGTACAGTCCTCACCTGGAATAACACAGAGTAGGAGTATTGAAACATGGGTAGCGAACGTGATGTGCACGACACGGAAGTAAGCAGCCGTCGTCGTTTCCTGGGTAAGAGTGCGGCGCTCGGCCTGGCCGGTGCCGGCGTGCTGGCAGGTTGCAAAGAGAACGGCGCGGGGGCTGCCGGTTCTTCTTCGGCATCCGCCGCAGCGGCCAAGTCGCACGGCGGCAGCAAGGCTCACGTCGAGCCTGGCCAGCTGGACGACTATTACGTGTTCTCCAGCGGCGGCCATTCCGGCGAAGCGCGCATCATCGGCTTCCCGTCCGGACGCGAACTGCGCCGTATCCCCGTGTTCAATATGGATCCTATGGTCGGTTGGGGTATCACCAACGAATCCAAGGCTATCCTCGGCACCAAGGCCGACGGCAGCCTGAAATACACCACCGGCGACACCCACCACGTGCATGGCAGCTACAAGGACGGTACCTATGACGGCCGCTACCTGTGGGTGAACGACAAGCTGCATTCGCGCCTGGCGCGCATCCGCATGGACACCATGGAGTGCGACAAGATCACCGAGCTGCCGAATGTGCAGGGCTTCCACGGTACCTTCCCGGACAAGTGCGACCCGGTCGACAAGTCGATCAACCACACCACCCGCGTGTTCTGCGGCGGCGAATTCGCCATCCCGTTCCCGAACGACGGCCGCGACCTGGATGATCCGTCCAAGTGGGGTTCGCTGTTCACTTGCGTCGATGCGGAAACCATGGCCGTGCGCTGGCAAGTGCGCGTGGAGGGCAATATGGACCTGGTGGCCACGTCCTACGACGGCCGCTTTGCCTGCTCTAACCAGTACAACTCCGAGAATGCGCCGGACCAGGCGGGCATGATGGCCGCCGAACGCGATGCCTGCGTCTTCTTCGACGTGGCGCGCATCGAAGCGATGGTCAAGGCCGGCAAGTTCACCACCATCGGCTCTTCCAAGGTGCCGGTGGTGGACGGCCGCAAAGCCGCCAATGCCGATCCGAAGACCGCCGTGGTGTGCTACGTCCCGGTCAGCAAGAACCCGCACGGCGTCAACGCTTCGCCGGACGGCAAGTACATGGTGTGCTCGGGCAAACTGTCGCCGACCGCCACCGTGATCGAAGTGGCCCTGGTGGCCAAGTGGTTCGACGGTGAACTGAAGACCGAACGCGATGCAGTCGTGGCGGAGCCGGAGATCGGCCTGGGCCCATTGCACACCGCCTTCGACGGCAAAGGCAACGCCTTCACCACCCTGTTCCTGGACAGCCAGATCGTGAAGTGGAACGTGGCCGCCGCCATCGCCCAGTTCAAGGGCGACAAGGCCGCCAAAGTGGTGCTGGACCGCGTCGACGTGCATTACCAGCCGGGCCATGGCTATACCTCGATGGGTGAAACCAAGGAGGCCGACGGCAAGTTCTACAACTCCGGCAACAAGTTCTCCAAAGACCGCTTCCTGCCGGTCGGTCCGCTGCACAGCGAAACCGAGCAGCTGATCGACATCAGCGGCGACAAGATGGTGATCATCTCCGACCATACCGCCTATCCTGAACCGCATGACGCTATCATCGTGCGCCGCGATATCGTGAAGACGCGCCAGATCTACAACCTGGACGATTTCCCGAACAAGGTCACGGCGGAGAACGCGGGCATCACGCGCAACGGCAACAAGGTGCATGTGCGCCTGATGTCGCAGGCGCCGGCCTTCAGCATGCCGGTGATCAAGGTGAAGAAGGGCGACGAGGTCACCATCACGCTGACCAACCACGACAAGGTGGAAGACCTGACCCACGGTTGCGCGATCCCGACCTACAACATCAACTTTATCGTCAACCCGCAGGAGACCAAGTCGGTCACCTTCAAGGCGGACCACGCCGGTGCGTTCTGGATGTACTGCACGCACTTCTGCCACGCGCTGCACCTTGAAATGCGCAGCCGCTTCCTGGTGGAGGGTTAACCCGCAAGGGTGGTGTATCCATGCTTCGCTTGATTTCCCTGCTGTGGGCGGCGCTGCTCACGATGCTGTGCGCAGCGCCCGCCACGGCCGCCTCAATGTACGACACCGTGCTGTCCGCGGCGTTGATGAGCGGCCCCGATTTGTGCGCCGAAGCCCCTTGCAGCGAAGTGCTGCCGGCGGCGACGGTCTTCTCCAGGCGCAAAGGCGCGCCGGCCTATGTTGAGGGCTACGCGCTGGAGCAGGGCAAGCAGCGCCTGGTCGGCTACGTGTTCCTGTCCACCGATGTGGTGGACATACCGGCCTACTCGGGCAAGCCGATGGTCACGCTGATCGGCATGGATACCAAAGGTGTGATTTCCGGGGTGCGCATCCTGAAGCACTCGGAACCAATTTTGTTGGCGGGTATTCCCGAAACCGTCCTGACGAAGTTCGTCAGGCAGTATTTCGGCAAGCCCGGCGACGCCAAGCTGGAACTCGGCCTTGGAAGTGATGGTGGTGATCTTGATGCGATCAGCGGGGCCACCGTGACTGCCATAGCCGAGAACCAGACCATTGCGCAAAGCGCGTATGAAATCGGCAAGCAGGTGGGCATCTTCAAGGGGATGGTCAAACCGCGCGCCCATTTCACGCCGCTGCGTGAACGTCTGGGCTGGGCCGCGCTCGTCAAGGAGGGCGCGGTCCGGCACCTGCGGGTGGAGGCCGAAGATGTCGGCCTGCCCGCCGGCGCCAAGCCGTATATGGACCTGCACTTTGGCTACCTGAACGTGCCGAGCGTGGGCATCAGCCTGCTGGGCGAGCGCAATTATGCGCGCCTGATGGAAGGCCTGAAGGAGGATGAACACGCCATTTTCATCATCGGCAACGGGCGCGATTCGTTCAAGGGCTCGGGCTTTGTGCGCGGCGGCATCTACGACCGCATCCAGGTACGCCAGGATACCGACCGCTTCACCTTCCGCGATACCGATTACCTGAACCTGTACCACCTGGAACCGGCCGACGCGCCGGCCTACCAGGAGTCGGCGATCTTCATCGTCCGTTCCGCCAATTTCAATCCGGCCTGGCCGTGGCAACTGAGCCTGCTGGCCAATAAGCTGGACCTGCAAACGCATGCCAAGGTCTTCGTCCACTTCGATGAGGAATACTGGACCCCGGCGCGCTACCTGGAAGGCGGCCGCCCGAAGGTCGAGCGCCCGGTGCCGGCCTGGAAGGCGGCCTGGCTGGCGCGCCAGGGCGAGATCATCGTGTTCGTGCTGGTGCTGCTGGCCACCGCCGTGCTGTACGCGCAGCGCGACCGCCTGGTGCGCGCCTCCAGCCGCAAGCACAAGCCGCTGATCACGATCCCGCGCACGCTGCTGTGGATTACTTCGGTAGGCTTCTTCGGCCTGTACCTGAAGGCGCAGCCCTCGATCACCCAGGTAATGACCTGGTTCCATTCCCTGCTCCACCAATGGAAATGGGAGCTGTTCCTGTCCGATCCGTTCATCTTCATTTTCTGGTGGTTCATGGTGGTGACCGTGGTGCTGTGGGGGCGCGGCCTGTTTTGCGGCTGGGTATGCCCGTTCGGCTCCCTGCAGCACTTGGCTTACAAGCTGGGCAGCCTGCTCGGCCTGGGACGCTTCCAGCGCCTGCTGCCCAAGCGCCTGCACGATAAGCTGAAGTGGGTGAAGTACGTCGTGTTCGCCGTGCTGGTGGGCGTGTCCTTCTATTCGATGGAGCTGGCCGAGCACCTGGCCGAGATCGAACCGTTCAAGACCACTTTCCTGGTGGGCGTGCTGAATCGCGGCTGGCCGTTCGCGGCCTTCGTCGCGGTCATCCTCGGCATCTCCATCCTGAGCGAGCGCCCTTACTGCAAATATGTCTGCCCGCTGGGCGCGGGCCTGGCCGTGCCGAGTTTCTTCCGCCTGTTCGCCCTCAAGCGCAAAAAAGAATGCGAGACCTGCACCGCCTGCGCCAAGGGCTGCGGTTCGCACGCCATCGACGCGCAGGGCCGCATCGACCAGAAGGAATGCCTGGCCTGCCTGGACTGCATGGTGATGTACTACGACGACCATGCCTGCCCGCCGCTGGCCAAGGAACGCAAGGTGCGCGAACAGAACGGCCAGCCGCTGACGCCGATCGACGCGCGCGGCTACTTCATTTCGCTGGATGCCGTGCGCAGCGAGCTGAAAAGGAAGGCAGGGTAAAACCATGAGTGCCTTGCGCATCTGCGCGGCCGTGCTGGCCGCGCTCCTTGCCGCCGCGCCGCCTGGCGCCGCCGCGCGCCCGACTGTGTGGACCGTGCGTGCCGGGGAATCGATCGGCGCCGCGATCCGCCAGGCACGCGCCGGCGACACGGTGCAGGTGCGCGCGGGGACTTACCGCGAGCGCATCGTGATCGACAAGCCGCTGCGCCTGGAAGGCGTCGGCAAGCCGGCCATCAGCGCCGGCTATGCGGGCGACGTGATCCGCGTCAAGGCGAAGGATGTCGCGCTCCATGGCCTGGTCGTGCGCGACAGCGGCACCGACCTGGGCGCGCAGAACGCCGGCATCTACGTCATGCCCGGTTCGGACGGGATCAGGATCAGCAACTGCGACCTGGTCACCAACCTGTTCGGCATCTGGCTTGAGAATTCGCGCGACGCCGTCCTGCAGGGTAACCTGGTGACCGGCCGGCGCGACCTGATGTCGCAGATGCGCGGCAACGGCATCCAGGTCTATAACGCGGACGACACCCAGGTACTCGACAACACCATCAGCTACGTGCGCGACGGGATCTATGTCGACTATTCGCGCCGCGCCACCTTCAAAGGCAACCGCGTGCACCATGTGCGCTACGGCACGCACTACATGAACACCCACAACAGCACCTGGGAAGGCAATACCGTGCACCAGAGCCGCGGCGGCCTGGCCCTGATGGAGGTGCGCAACCTGACGGTGCGCCACAACGTCGCCTGGGGCAACGAGGACCACGGCATCATGCTGCGCACCATCCAGGACTCCGTCATCGAGAACAATATCGTGGCCGGCAACGGACGCGGTTTCTTTATTTACGACGCCGAATTCAATACCCTGCGCGGCAACCTGGTGATCGGCAACCGCACCGGCGTGCACCTGACCGCCGGTTCCAGTAACAACGCTGTGGATGGCAACGACTTTATCCACAACGCCGAGCAGGTCAAGTTCGTCGCCGCGCGCGATGTCGAATGGGGCCGCAGCCGGGGCAACTACTGGAGCAACTACAGCGGCTGGGACCAGGACAACGACGGCCAGGGCGATGTGCTGTACCAGGCCAACGATGTGGTGGACCGCCTGCACTGGCAGTACCCGCTGCTCAAGCTGCTGTTGAACAGCCCGGCCGTACAGACGCTGCGCTTCGTATCGCGGCAATTCCCTTTGCTGCGTGCGCCCAGCGTGGTCGACCGGCACGCGCGCATGCAACCCTGGAACAAGGAATGGAGGAAGTGGCATGGACGACAGGCTGATTGACCTGCGCGGCGTGGGCAAGCGCTATGGCGCGCTGCAGGCCGTGGACGGGATCGACCTGGCGGTCGGGCGCGGCCGCATGGTCGGCCTGATCGGGCATAACGGCGCCGGCAAGAGCACGCTGTTCAAGATGATGCTCGGCCTGGTCGAGCCGACTGCCGGCGAAGTGCGCATCTGCGGCGTGCGCACCGGCGACGCCGCCTTCCGCGACGTGCGGCGCCGCATCGGCTACCTGCCGGAGAGCTTCGTCGCCTACGACAACCTGACCGGGCTGGAACTGCTGCACCTGTTCGCCGACCTGAAAAAGGTGGCGCGCAGCGCCTGCGCCAATGTGCTGGAGCGGGTCGGCCTGGCGGCGGCGGCCGGGCGCCGCGTCGGCGGCTATTCCAAGGGCATGCGCCAGCGCCTCGGATTCGCGCAACTGCTGCTGGGGGCGCCGGAACTGGTGTTCCTGGACGAGCCGACCAACGGCCTCGATCCGGACGGCATCCACGACTTCTACCGCATCCTGCACCAGCTGCGCGCCGAGGGCGCCACCATCGTGATCACCTCGCACATCCTGGCTGAAATCCAGGAGCGCGTCGACGAGCTGGTGATCCTGGCCGGCGGCAAGGTGGCGGCGCAAGGCACGCTGGCGCAGCTGCGCGCCGGCGCCAGCATGCCGGCTGAGATCCGCCTGGTGGCGCGCGCGGGCGGCGCCGGCCGCGTGCTGGCCGCCCTGCGCGGCCACCAGGTGCGGGTCGAAAGCGACTGCATCCGCGTGCCGTGCGCACCGCGCCAGAAGATGCAGCTGCTGCAGCTGCTGTCTGCCCTGGGCGACGCCATCGACGACGTGGCCATCCACGAGCCGTCGCTGGAAGACCTGTTCTTCGGACTGGGAGGCCGCCATGCGCGCGCGGCTTGACTGGTCGGCGGCGCGCACCATCGCCGCGCGCGAATTGCGCGACCGCCTGCGCAACCGCTGGGTGCTGGCGGTGGCGCTGGTGTTCGCCGTGTTTTCCCTGGCTATCGCCTGGTTCGGCATGGCGCAGCAGGGCAGCGTGGGCTTCCGCGGCATCGACGTGACCATCGTCAGCCTGTCCAGCCTGGTGACCTACCTGGTGCCGCTGATCGCGCTGCTGCTTGGCTACGACGCCATCGTGGGCGAGCGCGAACGCGGTTCGCTGGAACTGCTGCTGTCGCTGCCCATCACGCGCTTCGAGCTGCTGCTGGGGAAATTCGCCGGCCTGGCGGCGGCGCTGGCAACGGCCAGCGCGCTTGGTTTCGGCGCGGCCCTGCTGGTGCTGATGGACAAGCTCGATGCGCGCGACGCCATGCACTTCTTCGGCTTTGCCGGCAGCGCCATCCTGCTCGGGCTGGCCTTCCTCAGCCTCTCGCTCTGCCTGTCGGTGCTGGCGCACAACCGCATCCGCGCCAGCGGCCTGGCGATCGGCCTGTGGTTCCTGTTCGTGCTGGTGTTCGACATGGTGTTGATGGGCGCACTGGTGCTGTCGCAGGGCGCGCTCGATAGCAGCGTGTTCGGCGCCTTGCTGATGCTGAACCCGGCGGACGTGTTCCGCCTGCTGAATATTTTCAGCTCGGAGCAGGTGCAGGGCCTGTACGGCCTGGCCACCGTCATGCCCGAGCACATGACCAATCCGGCGCTGCTGGCTGGCGTCATGCTGGCCTGGATCGTCGTGCCCTTTGCCATTGCATGCTGGAGGTTCAAATGAAATTCGCCCGTTATGCCGCCGCCCTCGGCGCCTGCCTGCTGCTGGCGGCCTGCGGCCAGGCCGCGCGCAGCCTGGCCGCCAGCGAACCGGCCGACGACGCCGTCTGCGCGCTGGACGGCATGAGCATCCGGGATTATCCCGGCCCGAAAGCGCAGATCGCCTACCACGGCGGGCGGGTCGACTTCTTCTGCAGTCTGTCCGAGCTGTTCGAGGTGCTGTTTGGCGAGGATGGCCTGCAAGGCGTCGGCGCCAGCTATGTGCAGGACATGGGCCAGGCCGACTGGCACCGGCCGCGCGGCCACTGGATCGATGCGCGCAGCGCCTGGTATGTGCTGGACAGCCGGGCCGAGGGCGCGATGGGGCCGACCATCGGCACTTTTGCGCGGCAGGAGGATGCGCAAGCCTTCGCCCGGCGCGAGGGCGGGCGCGTGCTGGCCTTTGCCGCCATCCGCCCGGCCATGCTCAAGCTGGGCACGCAGCCGGCGCATGGCGCCGGCGACAACGCGATGCACTGAACATTTTTTTACCAACCACCCTAGAGGAAGACCACCATGAAAGCAATCCATACCCTCGCCATCGCCGCCGCCTTCCTGGCGCCGGCTGCCATGGCCGCAGCGCCAGCCGCCAAGGGCGGCGTCAACGGCGAGAAAGTGTACGCCGCCAACTGCGCCTCCTGCCACGCCGCCGGCGTGCTGGGCGCGCCGAAAGCCGGCGACAAGGCTGCCTGGGCGCCGCGCGTCAAGCAAGGCAAGGAAGTGCTGTACACCCACGGCCTGCAAGGCTTCAAGATGATGCCGCCCAAGGGCGGCAATCCCGGCCTGAAGGACGAGGAGGTGAAAGCCGCCATCGACTTCATGACCAAGTCCTGACCATGCCGCGCCGCCTGGCTTGCGCCGCGCTGCTGCCGCTGCTGGCGGCATGCGGCGGCAAGGATGAGGTGCACCGCGTGCAGGGCCATGTGTTCGGCACGCAGGTCGAGGTCAGCATCTACGGCCCGTCCGCCGAACAGGCGAAGGCCCAGGGCGCGGCCGTGCTGCGCGAGTTCGACCGGCTGCACCACAAGTACCACGCCTGGCAGCCAAGCCAGCTGACGGCGCTGAACGAGGCCATCGCCCGCGGCGAACCGTTCGAAGCGGACCAGGAGATGGTCAGCCTGCTGCGCTCGGCCAGCGAGCTGGCGCAGCGCTCGGGCGACACCTTCAATCCCGCCATCGGGCGCCTGATCCGCGCCTGGGGCTTCCAGAGCAGCGACATCAAGGACGGCGGCGCGCAGCAGGCCGAAATCGCGCGCCTGGTGCGGGCCAATCCGCGAATGGCCGACCTGCGCATCGACGGCAACCGGGTCAGCAGCCGCAATCCGGCCGTGATGCTCGATTTCGGCGGCTACGCCAAGGGCTATGCGCTGGACCGCGCGGCGCAGATCCTGCGCGCTGCGCACGTCAAGGCGGCCCTGGTCAATGTCGGCGGCAACGCCATTGCGCTGGGCCAGCCGGGCGCGCGTCCCTGGATGGTCGGCATCCGCGATCCGCGCGGGCCGCGCATGGTGGCACGCGTGCCCCTGCACGACAATGAGGCGATCGGCACCAGCGGCGACTACGAGCGCTACTTCATGAAAGGGGGCAAACGCCACGCCCATATCATCGATGCCCGCACCGGGCAGACGGTGGACCTGGTGGCATCGGTTACCATCATCACTTCCGGCGGCGCCGATGCCGGGCTGCGTTCGGACGGCAATTCCAAGCCGCTGTTCGTGGTCGGCCCGCAAGGCTGGTGCGACATGGCGCGGCGGCTTGGCCTGAAAGAGGCTATGCTGATCGATGCCCAGGGCCGGGTGCACGCGACGCCGGCCATGCTGGCGCGCACTGACCAGGGAAAAGGACATGGGGAATCTGTACGAGAATGCACAAGCGCCGCAGGCGGGGGAGCGCTTTGACACGCTGCTGTCGCACCAGGGACTGGTGATCGAACGCATCATCAGCACGGCCAGGATCGAAACGCAGGAGTATGTGCAGGAGCAGGACGAATGGGTCGTGCTGCTGCAGGGCGAGGCGCTGCTGGAGGTGGCCGGGCAGGAGCGGCCGCTGAAGGCGGGCGACTACCTGTTCCTGCCGGCGCGCACGCCGCATACGGTGCGGCGCGCCTCGGACGGCGCCATGTGGCTGGCCGTCCACCTTCATCCGCGCCAGTGACAAAGCGCGCATTTTGCGGGCCTTCCCATCTGCTACCCTTGCTTATCAATTCAAGGAGCGAGGGGAATGGAGGCAACACGGCGCGAGGCAATCGAGGAGTTCTGGCAGCACACCTCCCATTGCGACCATAGCGTCCAGGTGTACGAGGAAGAAGAGCACTTCCTCGACACGCTGGAAGAGTTTGTGCTGGCGGGCTTCCGCCGCAACGACGCGGTCATCATCATCGCCACGCCGGAACACCGCTCGGCGCTGGCGGCGCGGCTGGAGCGCCAGGGCATCGATGTCGGCAACGCCACCATGCGCGGCCAGTACATCGTGCGCGATGCGCGCGCCACGCTGGCGCGCTTCATGTTCGACGGCTGGCCGGCCGAGGCGCGCTTCAACGCCGCCGTCGGCGACCTGATCGCCAAGGCGCGCCAGCACCACCCGGGCGTGCGCGCCTTCGGCGAGATGGTGGTCCTGCTGTGGGACGAGGGGCTGTACCGCGCCACCATGCGCCTGGAGCACCTGTGGACGCAGATGTGCGAGCGCGAATCGTTCCCGCTGTTCTGCGCCTATCCGAAAGCCAGCTTCGAGCACGGCGACGGCAGCGGCTGCCGCGAAGTGTGCCAGTCGCATACGAGGGTCTGCCCGCCGCTATAATGGGGCGATGAAAATCGTCCTGGTCACTCTTGGCTGCCTGTTCCTGGTCCTCGCGGTACTGGGAGTGTTCCTGCCGCTGCTGCCCACCACGCCCTTCCTGCTGCTGGCGTCGGCCTGCTTCGCGCGCAGTTCCGACCGCATGCACAACTGGCTGCGCACGCACGGCAGATTCGGGCGCTACCTGCGCGACTACGAGGACGGGCGCGGCATCCCGCTGCGCGGCAAGATCCTGGCCATGGCCATGATGTGGCCGTCCATGTTCTATTCGATGTACAAAGTGCCCTACCTGGCGCTGAAGGTCATGCTGTTCCTGGTCGCCTGCGGCGTGACCGTCTACCTGCTGCGCCTTCCCACCTCCCGCCCGCTGGATGAATAAGACCCGCCTGATCGCCGCCGCCGCCGCCACGGCGCTCCTGGCGCACGCCGCTGTCGCCCGCGCCGCGGCGTGGGAGCTTATCGCCGGCGCGCCCGTGGCGCTGCACGCCGCGCCGCTGGAGGCGCCGCGCGGCATCGCCGCCGGGCGCGATGGCGCCGTCTACTTCACCGATGGCGCCGCCGTGCGCGTGCTGCGCGCGGACGGCACGCTGGCCACGCTGCCGGGGCGCTTCATCGCGCCGGCCGGCCTGGCGCTGGGGCGCGACGGCACCGTGTTCGTGGCCGATGCCGGCAACCACGTGGTGAAGGCGATTTCGCCGGCGGGCGAGGTGCGCACTGTGGCCGGGCACGCCGGCACGGCGGGGCGGGGCGACGGCAAGGGCATCCAGGCCGGCTTCAACCAGCCGGCCGGGCTGGCGCTGGAGGCCTCGGGCAGCCTGCTGGTGGCCGATGCCGGCAACCGCGCGCTGCGCCGGATCGCGCCGAACGGCATGGTCGGCACCGTGGCGCACCGCCTGCCGCTGCAGCCGCAGGGCGTGGCCATCGACCGGCGCGGCGGCATCGTCGTGCACGACGCTGCCATGGCGCTGCGCATCGACGCGGCCGGCGTGTGGCAGGAACTGCGGCCGCGGGCGCCTCCCGCCCGCCCGGCCGGCGCGGCGCCAGGCGCCGGC
>NZ_JAYSCO010000053.1:0-39640 GCF_041914865.1 Pseudoduganella sp.
GATTGTCCGATTGTCAGACCTGACCCCGAATTTCTTACAGGTAGCGCGACAGGAGGGCGCGCTCGAGGCCGGCGGGGAGGGGGATGCGGACGATGTGGCCGCTGCCGGGGGCGACCTGGATCTCCTGGCCGTCCGTGTCCTGCATGCGTTCGAGGGTGACGTCGCGGTTGCCGTTCGGGTGCATCACTTCAAGGCGGTCGCCTACGGCGAAGTGGTTCTTGACCTCGACCCGGGCCCAGCCGTCTTCAATCGCCAGCACGTCGCCGACGTACTGGCTGCGGTCGGTCTCGGAGGCGCCGCGCATGTAGTTCTGGTGCGCTTGCGTGTGGTGGCGCTGGTAGAAGCCGTCGGTGTAGCCGCGGTTGGCCAGGCCTTGCAGCTGGCCGAGCAGGCTTTCGTCGAAGGGGCGGCCGGCCACGGCGTCGTCGATCGCCTGGCGGTAGACTTGGGCGCAGCGGGCGGCGTAGTAGGCGGATTTGGTGCGGCCTTCGACTTTCAGCGAGTTGACGCCGATCTTCACCAGGCGCTCGACGTGCTCGACGGCGCGCAAATCCTTGGAGTTCATGATGTAGGTGCCGTGCTCGTCTTCGAAGATCGGCATCAGCTGGCCGGGACGGCCGGTTTCTTCCAGCAGATAGACATCGTTGGCCAGCGGGTGGCGCGGCTGCTGGTGCAGGACGGAGATGTCGCCGGTGGCGTCCTGGCAGCCGCCGCCCACCTTGTAGTCCCAGCGGCAGGCATTGGTGCAGGTGCCCTGGTTGGCGTCGCGGTGGTTGAAGTAGCCGGACAGCAGGCAGCGGCCCGAGTAGGCCATGCACAGGGCGCCGTGCACGAACACTTCCAGTTCCATCTCGGGGCAGCGCTGGCGGATTTCTTCGATCTCGTCGAGCGACAGCTCGCGCGACAGGATCACGCGCGTCAGGCCCATGCGGTGCCAGAATTTGACGTCGGCCCAGTTCACGGCGTTGGCCTGCACCGACAGGTGGATCGGCATGTCGGGCCATTCTTCGCGCACCATCATGATCAGGCCCGGGTCGGCCATGATCAGGGCGTCGGGCTTCATCGCGATCACGGGTGCCATGTCGCGCAGGTAGGTCTTGAGCTTGGCGTTGTGGGCGAAGATATTGCTGGCGACGAAGAACTGCTTGCCGCGCGCGTGGGCGCCGTCGATGCCTTCTTGCAGCGCCTGCAAGGTGGAGAAGTCGTTGTTGCGCACGCGCAGGCTGTAGCGCGGCTGGCCGGCATACACGGCGTCGGCGCCGTAGTCGAAGGCGGCGTTCATCTTGGCCAGGGAGCCGGCGGGCAGGAGCAGTTCTGGTGCGGTGAGCATGGACAAAAACCGCACAGCTTAGCCAGCGGCGTTGCGGGCCGCCATGATCCAGATCAAGTTTGGCCGACTAGCCGAGGCGCGCCACCAGGCGGATCAGGTCGGACTGGCGTTCGCTGCCGGTCTTGGCCAGCAGGCTGCGCACCTGGGTGCGCACGGTGGCGATCGAACGCCCTTTAAGCTGGGCCACTTGTTCCACCGCCATGCCGTTGACCAAGCCGGTCAGCACTTCCAGCTCGGCGCCGGTCAGGCCGTACAGCTGGCCCAGCAGCTGCAGGGTGTCGCGCATATCGTCGCGCGGCAGCTCGATCAGCAGCAGGCAGCACGGTTGGGCCAGGATGCCAAACCAGGTTTCCGTCTCGGCCGGCAGGGCGTTCAGGCTAGCGCGGAACAGCTCGCCGCTCCCTTCTTCGCGTACCAGCAGGCGCACCGCCTGGCCCGTCTGCCGGCAGCGTGCGAGGGCATCGGCCAACGGCGGAGAGGACTGCTGGCCCAGCGCGTGCAGGTGGCCGTCCTTGCAGCGCAAGAGGGCGCGGCTGCCGGCCAGCAGGGCGTCGGCGCGCGCATTGCAGGAGGCGATGCGGCCGGACCAGTCCAGCACCAGGCTGGCCAGCGGCGGCCCGACGCCGGCGTAGCCGGCCGCCAGGTCCTGCAGCCGCGTGCGCTGCATTTGCCACTGCAGCCGAAGGCCCTGCTGCAGGTGCGGCAGCAGGGTGTTGAGCAGTTTCTTGTCGTCTTTGCCGAAGGCTTCGCGGCCGGCCGGGCGGTACCAGCACAGGTTGGTGAAGGGGAAGTCGCCGCCCGCTTCCTGGCCGTCGAACAGGATGGAGCCGAGCATGCTGCCCATGCCCGCTTTGCCGCCGAAGTCGTTGTAGAAGCGGCTCTGGTGCAAGCGTTCCTTGCTGACCAGGTCCTGGTCGGCCACCACCACGCCGCGGTGCATCATGCCGCGTTCGCGCGCGGCGTCCGCCCAGATGTCCTCCTGGCACCAGTAGCCGGCAAAGTCGTGGACGACCGACGGGTCCATGTTCTGCCCCAGCAGGATGGCCTCGGGCGAGGTGTCGGAGTGGCTGCTGAACAAGAAGGACGATTCGGCGCCGAAGCGCTGGCCCAGCGTGGCCATCAGTTCAACCAGCTGGCCCGGCTGGGTGATGCTGGCGTACACCTCTTGTATGGGGTCACTGGACATTGCTATTGCCTCAACTAGATGCCATTATGCAAATAATTATAGGCGGGCGCCGCGGGCCGGCTCATCATCAATATGGATGATTGTTGTTAATTTGCCTGCAATTCCTGGTACAGCGCGAGGAATTCCTGGCTCAGCTTGTGGCTGCGGTCGAGGTGGATCATGGGCAGGTTGCGCTCGTGCGATTCGCGGATGCGGATCGAGCTGGAAAGCTTGTTGGCGAACACCGGCAAGCCTTCTTCCTTGAGCTGGTCGACCAGGCGCTGTGGCAGCAGGGCGCGCGGCTGGAACTGGTTGACGACGATGCCTTCAATCTGCAGGCTGGCGTTGTGGTCAGCCTTGATCTCTTTCACGTTGTTGACCAGGGTGTACAGGGCCTGGCGCGAGAAGTCGTCGCAGTCGAAGGGGATCAGGCAGCTGTCGGCGGCGATCAGGGCCGACTGGGTGAAGAAGTTATACGCGGGCGGGGTGTCGACAAAAATCTCGTCGTATTCCTTTTCCAGCTCATTCAGGGTGTCGCGCAGCTTGTAGATCTTGTGGCGCGATTCGAGCTTGGATTGCAGGTCGCCGAGCTCGGTGTGCGCCACCATGATCGACAGGTTGTCGAACGGGGTGGCGTGCACGTATTCGGCGGCCGGCCTGGCAAACATGCTGAAACTGAGCATTTGCTCGAAGTAGGCGCCCAGGGTGGGCGCGGTACCGGTGGTGGCTGCGCCCAGCACGTAGCGGCTGGAATTGCACTGCGGGTCAATATCGATCAGCAGCGTGCGCTTGCCATGGTGCGCCGCAATGGCGGCCAGGTTGACTGCAATGGTCGATTTGCCGACTCCGCCCTTCTGGTTGAAGATTACGCGTTTCATCTGCCTGCCTTTGCCGTGGCCAATATTGCAACGATTCTAGCATGATGCGGCGCAGCAATTGCAAGCGTTTCAGGCCTTCTGGCAGGAATTCGAGGCCATCACGCCGCGCAGGTAGCCGCGCCGTACCTGGCCGGCCAGCACCGCTGCCTGGGCTTTGCGCGAGCGGCGTTCAGCGCCGCTGAGCTTGCGCAGCCAGCCGCGGAAGGGAATCGCGCCTTCCACGGTCTTTTGCAGGGCACCGGTGGCGGCATTGCCCAGGGCCTTGCGCGAGGCATCCATGCGGTCCAGTTCTTCTTCCGGAGTGTCCAGGTCCGGGCCCAGTTCCTCGTCCAGTTCGTTTATCTGCGCCAGCAGGGCCGGGCAGCTGCGGTCGGCCGGCAGCTGGTAGGGGTTCTCGACGGCGTCGCGCAGGATTTGCGGGATCTCGACTTTGGCGATGTTCAGGTCGCGCAGCGGGGTGCTGCCGATCTCTTCGATGCGGTTCTGGTCTTTGGTGGCGCAGGCGCTCAGGGCCAGCACGGCGATGGCCAGGGTCAGTCGTTGCATACATCCTCAAGGTTGGGAAAAAGGCAAGTATATATCTAAGCCGGGCTGAGGCGCGCCATAATTGATTTACGGTAACGGCGGCTCATGCGCAGGCGTTGGCCGTCGTGCAGCACGATGTCGTATTCGCCGTCCTCGCGCATGGCCAGGGCGCGGATGCGCTCCAGGTTGACGATGGCGGAACGGTGGATGCGCTGGAAGCCGTGCGGCGCCAGTTCCGTCTCCAGCTCGGCCAGGCTGCGGCGCAGCATGTGGCTGCGGCTGCCGGCGTGCAGGCTGCTGTAGTAGTCGCTGGCTTCGACCCAGTCGATGTCGGCGAACTTCACCACCTCGAGCGCGCCGCCGTTCTTGATGATGAAGCGCCGCGTTTCGCCCGGGGCGCGCAGGCGGTCCTTGACGCGCTCCAGCACGCGGGCGAAGCGCTGGTCGTCGAAGGGCTTGAGCAGGTAATCGAGCGCGCCCACTTCGAATGCGCGCAGGGCGAACTGGTGGTGGGCGGTGACAAAGACGATGGCGAAGGGCGGCGCGCCCCCGAGGCGTTCCAGCAGTTCGAAGCCGTCGCATTCCGGCATTTCCACGTCGAGGAAGACCAGGTCGGGCCGGGCGCCGGGCAGGACAGCCAGGGCTTCCTCGGCCGAGCCGCATTGACCGACCAGGGTCAGGGCCGGGTCGCGCGCCAGCAGGTGGGCGACATTGCTGCGCGCCAGCGGTTCATCGTCGATGATCAGGGCGCGCAGCATGCCGGCTCCAGGTAGGGCAGGGTGACGGTGGCCAGCACGCCTTGCGGCAGGTTGCGCAGCGTGAGGGTGTGCGCCTCGCCGTACAGGGCCTGCAGGCGCTGGCGCGTGTTGGCCAGGCCGACGCCATCCGCTGCGCCGGCGGCCAGCGCGGGGCCTTCGTTGAAGATGCTGAAGGTGAGCAGCTCGCCTTCGCGCGCGGCGCTGATGTGCAGTTCGCCGCCTTTGGCGCGCTTGGCGATGCCGTGCTTGATGGCGTTTTCCACCAGCGGCTGCAGGATGAAGTCCGGCACCTGCGCTTGCAGCAGCGCGGGCGGGATGTCGATGCGGCAGCGCAGGCGCTCGGCAAAGCGCAGCTGCTGGATCTCCAGGTACTTCAGGATGAAGTCGAGTTCACTGTCGAGGGCGACGAACTGGCGCTCCGAGCGGTCCGTCACGCGCCGCAGCAGATCGCCCAGCGCGGCCACGGCGGCCACCGCTTCCGCATCGCGCTGTTCGCGGATCAGGCCGGTGACGGCATTGAGGGCGTTGAAGATGAAGTGCGGCTCAAACTGCAGCCGCAGCGCCGCCAGCTGCGCCCGCGCCAGCAGCTCGCGCTGCTGCGACAGGCGGCGGTGGGTGTCCAGCGCAATGCCGAAGGTGGCCATGGCGCTGTACAGGATGATGCTGCCGACCAGGTTGTTGATCTGTTTGGCCTGCCACAGGGCTGCGAAGGGATCGGGCCCTTTGGGATAGGCGAAGGGGTTGAAGCTGTGTTCAAGCAGCGCGCCCCAGACCGCCCATACGGCGCTGATGGCCAGGCAGGCCGCGCCATGCACCAGCCACGGCGTGGCCTGGCGCGCCGGCAGCGGGAAGCGCCGCAGCAGGGCCAGGGCGAGCGGGGTGGCGGCGGCCCACACCAGCCAGTTGGCCAGCGTGACGAAGAAAAGGGTCCACCAGGCGTGCTGCATGCCCATGGCTTTCATGGAGACCACGACCTGTGTGGCGTCGAACAGGCCGATGGCCAGCCAGGCGAAGGCAATGTAGGGCCAGGGGTTGCTAGTGTTTGCTGTCATGGAGGGCAATCATAGGGGAATTCGGCGCTGGCGGCGATGCTTTGCAGCGAATGCACGGCGGGCTGCAGCCAGTTGCCTCGCCTGCGGGCGGGGGCAGTGGGAGACTGGATGCCTCTCTCTTGCAAAGGATCGAATATGAATCGACGCGAACTTTTCCGTATCTCGGCGGCCTTGGGACTGACGGCGGGCGTGCCGGCGCTGGCAGGGGCCCGCGCCGCCGCCAAGCCCGCCAACGCCGCCGCGCCCGCAGGCGCTGCGCTCCTGCCGCCGGCCGAAGGCAGCATCCCGGTCGCCTTCCTGCTGTCCGATAATGCGGTGGTGATCGACTTCGCCGGGCCTTGGGAGGTGTTCAGCAATGTCAGCGTGCCGGGGCGCGATGCAGATCCGGTGTTCCAGCTGTACACCGTCGCCGCCAGCGCGGCGCCGGTCACGGCCAGCGGCGGCATGACCATCGTGCCGAACTACACCTTTGCCAATGCGCCGGCGCCGAAGGTGGTCGTCATCCCGGCGCAAAGCGCGCGCGACCCGGCCGTGCTGGAATGGATACGCCAGGTATCGCGCACGGCGGACCTGACCATGTCGGTTTGCACCGGCGCCTTCGTGCTGGCGCGCACCGGGCTGCTGGCTGGCCGATCCGCCACCACCCACCACGGCTCCTTCAACGAATTCGCCATGCAGTTCCCCGATGTGGCGCTCAAGCGCGGCGCGCGCTTCGTGGAGGAGGGCAAGCTGGCCAGCGCTGGCGGCCTGTCCTCCGGCATCGACCTGGCGCTGCGCGTGGTCGAGCGTTATTTCGGCCGCACGGTCGCGCGCAACACCGCGAATGCCCTTGAATACCAGGGCCAGGGCTGGCTCGACCCGATGTCCAACAATGCCTATGCCAAGCGCCGCAAGTCCACCGAACAGCAGCCGGTGTGCCCGGTTTGCGAGATGGATGTGGACAAGGGCACGAGCCTGACTTCCCTCTACCGCAAACACAGGTACTACTTCTGCATGGATGGGCACAAGCGGCTGTTTGATGCCAGCCCCGCGAGCTTTGTCTAAGCCAGGGGTTATCATGCTGGAAGTTTCAACGATTTGGACTCCACATGGTGATAGTGACGCACAGCGGCAAGTTCCACGCAGACGATGCGTGGGCGGTCGCTGCCCTGAAGGTTTTATTCCCCGAGGCCGGGCTGGTACGCACGCGCGATACGGCCGCGATTGAGGCGGCCGACTTCGCCGTCGACGTGGGCGGCATCTGGGACCCGGCTGCCGGCCGCTTTGACCACCACCAGAAGGGTTTCAGGGGCGCGCGCCAAAGCGGCGTGCCGTATGCCAGTGCTGGCCTGGTGTGGCGTGAGTACGGTGCGCGCTGCGTCAGTGCGCTGGCGCTGGCACATTGCGGCCACCAGCTGGCGGATGACAAGGCGCGCGAAATGGCCTACAGCATCGACACCGATGTGGTGCAGTACCTGGACTTGTCCGACGTGGGTGCGGCGAAGAGCGCGCCGGGCGGCTATGGGCTGTCGGCCGTGATTTCCGGCTTCAATCCGAACTGGCTGGACGAGCAGAGGCTGGGCGATGGCGCCGATGCCTATCGCCTGCAGCAGTTCGAGCGTGCTGTGGCCGTGCTGACGGACATCATGGTCAACGCCGTGAAGTACCGCGTGGGCGCCTTGCTGGCGCTGGAACAGGTGCGCCAGGCGGAAGTGCTGGAAGACGGCAAGGTGCTGTTCCTGAAGAATGCCGCGCTGCCCTGGAGCCAGGTGGTGCGGCGCGAAATGCCGAAGGTGCTGTTCGTGATCAGCCACAGCATCGCCGAGCAGCGCTACCTGATCAGCACAGTGCCGGTCAGCCCCGATAACTTTGATGCCCGCGCCGACCTGCCGGAGGCCTGGGCCGGCCTGCGCGACGCTGAACTGGCCGCCGTGACCGGCGTGCCCGATGCCGGCTTCTGCCACAACGGCCGCTTCATCGCCTCGGCCAAGTCGTACGAGGGCATCCGCACCATGGCCTCGCTGGCGCTGCGCGCGCTTGAATAAAAAAAGGCCGGCTTGGCGCCGGCCCTTCTGTTCTAATAAATGGGGTACGTCCCCATTTTTTAGAACTGGTTCATGGTGTTGTCTTTGCCCGCCGCTTTCAGCGCTGCTTCGCCGCTGAAGTATTCCTTGTGGTCGTCGCCGATGTCGGAGCCGGACATGTTCTGGTGCTTGACGCAGGCGATGCCCTGGCGGATTTCCTTGCGCTGGACGCCGGCCACATAACCGAGCATGCCTTGCGAACCGAAGTATTCCTTGGCCAGGTTGTCGGTCGACAGCGCGGCGGTGTGGTAGGTCGGCAGGGTGATCAGGTGGTGGAAGATGCCGGCTTCGCGCGCGGCGTCGGCCTGGAAGGTGCGGATCTTCTCGTCGGCTTCGGCGGCCAGCGGGGTGGCGTCGTATTCGGCGCTCATCAGGGCGGAGCGGTCGTAGGCCGAGACGTCCTGGCCGGCTTCCTTCATGCGGTCGTACGCTTGCTGGCGGAAGTTCAGGGTCCAGTTGAACGATGGGCTGTTGTTGTACACCAGCTTGGCGTTCGGGATGACCTTGCGGATTTCTTTCACCATGCCGCCGATCTGGCCGATGTGCGGTTTCTCGGTTTCGATCCACAGCAGGTCGGCGCCGTTCTGCAGCGAGGTGATGCAGTCGAGCACGCAGCGCGCTTCGCCGGTGCCTGGGCGGAACTGGAACAGGTTACTTGGCAGGCGCTTCGGACGCAGCAGCTTGCCGTCGCGCTTGATCAGCACGTCGCCGCTGTTGACGGAGTCGGCCGTCACTTCTTCGCAGTCGAGGAAGGAGTTGTACTGGTCGCCCAGGTCGCCGGCTTCCTTGGTGTAGGCGATTTGCTTGGTCAGGCCGGCACCCAGCGAGTCGGTGCGGGCGACGATGATGCCGTCATCCACGCCAAGTTCCAGGAAGGCGTAGCGCACGGCGCGGATCTTGGCCAGGAAGTCTTCGTGAGGCACGGTGACCTTGCCGTCCTGGTGGCCGCATTGCTTCTCGTCGGAGACCTGGTTTTCCAGCTGGATGCAGCAGGCACCGGCTTCGATCATCTGCTTGGCCAGCAGGTAGGTCGCTTCCGCGTTGCCGAAGCCGGCGTCGATGTCGGCGATGATCGGCACGACGTGGGTGACGTGGTTGTCGATTTTCTCCTGGATCGCTTTCTTGGCGTCGGCGTTCGGCGCGGCGTCCAGCTGGCGGAACAGGCCGCCCAGCTCGCGCGCATCAGCCTGGCGCAGGAAGGTGTACAGCTCCTTGATCAGGGCCGAGACGGCAGTTTTTTCGTGCATCGACTGGTCCGGCAGCGGGCCGAACTCGGAGCGCAGGGCGGCGATCATCCAGCCCGACAGGTAGAGGTAGCGGCGGTCGGTGCTGTTGAAGTGCTTCTTCACCGAGATCATCTTTTGCTGGCCGATGAAACCGTGCCAGCAGCCCAGCGATTGGGTGTACTGGGATGGATCGGCATCGTAGCGGGCCATGTCGGCGCGCATGATCTTCGCGGTGTAGCGGGCAATGTCCAGGCCGGTCTTGAAGCGGTTCTGGGCGCGCATGCGGGCGGCCGATTCCGGGTTGATGGCGTTCCAGGCGCTGCCGTTCTTAGTGCGCAGGGCTGCGATGGCTTGGATGTCGTCTTGGTATTGGGACATGGTCATTATTCCTAAAAAGAAGGATTAAGAAAGCGAAGCACTTGGAATAATGATAGGCGATTTATTGCGCCGCACATATGTCTTATATAAGACATATAACTGAAATTTGATCGTTATGATTCAATGACTTAGTTGTTGAATTCCATGATGCAAAATCGTTTTTCGTGGGATGAATTGATGGGCATGCTGCCCTGAACATGCGCTTCTTACATTGTGGGATTCGGATTTCGCATTGTGGCAAAGCGCCCACTCAAGCCCCAAACAATTTTCGCTGACGCAAGTTTTTGGTTATATAATTTATAACCTTTATTTTTTTATAGGAATCCAAAAAGTGAAGCTGCTTACTGCCATCATGCTCAGCGCAGGAATCCTGTCGCCAGCATTCATCGCCACCCCGGCAATCGCCGCCCCGGCTGCCGCCGCCAAGTCCGCCGCCGTCAAAGTCGCTTCAGTGGAAGGCATTACCGAATACCGCCTGGCCAACGGCCTGCGCGTGCTGCTGTTCCCGGATGCGAGCAAGCCAACCCTGACCACCAATATTGTTTACATGGTGGGTTCGCGCCATGAGAACTATGGCGAGACCGGCATGGCGCACTTGCTGGAGCACCTGCTGTTCAAACCAACTGCCAACTTTGGCATCAAGAAGGGCACCAAGTCCCCGGTGGAAGTGCTGAACCAGATCGGCGGCCGCTTCAACGGCACCACCTGGTATGACCGCACCAACTACTTCGCCACCTTCCCGGCCAACGACGACAACCTGAAACAGATGCTGGCGCTGGAAGCGGACCGCATGGTCAACTCGCCGATCAGCCAGGACGACCTGTGGAACAACAAGACCCAGAAGGGCGAAATGACGGTGGTGCGCAACGAGTTCGAGAGCGGCGAGAGCGATCCGTTCCGCGTTACGCTGGAACGCACCATGTCGGTGGCCTTCGACTGGCACAACTACGGCAAGTCGACCATCGGCGCCCGTTCCGATATCGAGGGCGTGAGCGTGGACCGCCTGCGCGCCTTCTACAAGCGCTACTACCAGCCGGACAATGCGATCCTGATGGTGGCCGGCCGCTTCGACGAAACCAAGGTGCTGGCCCAGATCAACGAACTGTTCGGCAAGATTCCTAAGCCAACCCGCGTGCTGGCGCCAACCTACACGTCCGAACCGACCCAGGATGGCGAGCGTTCCGTCACCATCCGCCGCACCGGCGGCACCCAGCTGGTGGTCACCGGCTACCACGTCGCCCCGGCCAGCCACGTTGATTCGGCTGCGCTGCAAGTGCTGGGCAAGATCCTGACCGATGCCCCGGCCGGTCGCCTGCACAAGGCCCTGGTCGACGCCAAGCTGGCATCGTCCGTGATGGACCTGGACTTCAACCACATGGAGCCGGGCTACCGCCTGTTCGCCGCCGTGGTGCCGAAAGAAGGCCAGACCGCCGCCGTGGAAGAAGCCATGCTGAAGGCGCTGGAAGACATCAAGTCCAACCCGATCACCGAAGCCGAAGTGGCGCGCGCCAAGGCCGCCATCGCCAAGGACGTTGACCAGATCGTCAACGACACCGCCCGCTTCACCATCGCCCTGACTTCGGCGCAGGCTGCCGGCGACTGGCGCCTGTTCCACCTGCGCCGCGACCAGGTGGAAACGGTTGACGTGGCAGCGGTGCAAGCCGTCGCCGCCAAGTACCTGAAGTCGTCCAACCGCACCCTGGCGCGCTTCATCCCGACCGACGGCGCCGACCGCGCCGAAGTGCCGAAGACCCCGGACATCGCCTCCCTGGTCAAAGACTACAAGGGCCGCGCGGTGGTGGCGCAGGGTGAAGTGTTCGACCCGAGCCCGGATAATATCGAGAAGCGCGTGCAGCGTTCGGCCCTGGCCAATGGCATGAAGCTGGCGCTGCTGCCAAAGACCACCAAAGGCAACACCGTCAGCGCCACCGTGCAGCTGCGTTTCGGCACTGCCGAAAACCTGATGGGTAAAGGCACCATTGGTGCCTTCACCGCATCCATGCTGACCGATGGCACCGAGCGCCTGTCGCGCCAGGAAGTCAAGGATGCCTTCGACAAGCTGAAGGCCAACGTCGGCATCCAGGGCGGCGCCGAAGGCGTGACCGCCACGGTGACCACCACCCGCGACAACCTGGCGGCAGCGCTGGACCTGATCGCGGAATCGCTGCAGAAGCCGGCCTTCAACGCCAATGACTTCTCCGAGCGCCAGCGCGAGTTCATCTCCGGCACCGAGCAGCAGATGACCGAGCCGCAGCCGTTGGCCAGCAACGCAGTGCAGCGCCTGACCGACACCTTCCCAGCCGGCCACGTGCGCCATGTGAAGACCCTGCCGGAACAACTGGCTGCAGAAAAAGCCGTGACCCTGGACCAGGTCAAAGCTTTCCATAAAGCCTATTACGGCGCCGGCAATGCCACCCTGTCGGTGGTTGGCGATTTCGACGCCGCAGCTGTGAAGGCGCAGGCTGCCAAACTGTTCGGCAACTGGAAAGCCGAGCAGCCATACGCGCGCATCGCCAGCGCGATGAAGCCGGTGGCAGGCCAGAAAATATCGCTGGAAACTCCGGACAAGGCCAACTCGGTGCTGCTGGCGATCCATCCGATGCCAATGAAGGACGATGCCGAGGCTTACCCAGCCCTGCTGATGGGTAACTACATGCTGGGCGGCGGCGCGCTGCGCAGCCGACTGGCCGATCGTATCCGCCAGAAGGAAGGCCTGTCCTACGGCGTCGGTTCGCAACTGTCGGTGCCGGACCGCGACCCGGCCGGCATGTGGCTGGCCTTCGCCATCAGCGCACCGCAGAACACCGCCAAGGTGGAAGTGGCGCTCCGCGAAGAGCTGGACAAGGCGCTCAAGGACGGCTTCACCGAAGCTGAACTGGCCGACGCCAAGAAAGCCTGGCTGCAATCGCGCCAGGTGGGCCGCACCGGCGATGCCGGCCTGGCCAACCGCCTGGCCGGCTACCTGAGCTTCGACCGCACCATGGCCTTCGATAAAGACCTGGAAGCCAAAGTCAGCGCGCTGACCGTGGCCCAGGTGAACGAAGTCCTGCGCGCGCACCTGAAGCCGGAAGCCGTTTCGGTCATCAAGGCCGGCGACTTCGTCAAAGCCGCCGCCGGCGCCGCCGGCGCGGCCCCAGCCGCCAAGCCTTAACCGGGCTAGCCAAGCCCCCTGCCATGCAGGGGGCTTTTTTCCCGCCGAATCAGCTGCGCAACGTTGCGGCCAATTGCCAGTGCGTTTCTCCAGGTAGCAGGAGCCAGATGTGTTTCCATGCGTTGCGTGTGCACCCGGCAATCAGGTTCACCAATTGGGCTGGTGATACATCTTGGCCGTCGTAACGGATGTCGTCGCCTTCGACCCGAGCGTGATGTACTTTGCCCTTTAACACGACACGAATCCTTGTGCCGGAGGGCAGAAATACCGACTTCCATTGGTACCCTCCCTGCATTGAAGCGTCATCGTCGGAAGGGATTTCGCTCTGCATTGCAATCCATTCGGAGATCGCCCGTCCGGCGACATCCGCAAACTCCTCAGTCGAGCGCCTGCCATCGAGAAAGTCGCTAAGGTCATTAAAGGTTTGGAACGGCACCGGTATGTTGATTAGCTCCCTCATTTTCAGCTCCTTGGCAAATCGCGCTTAAACCTGCTCGATCCTTCATAAAGCTGCTTAAAGATCCTTATTGCTGGCTCGACGCTGCTTATTCTGTGCACGTTTTTTCACGAAGCTGCTTATTTATGCTCAAAACCTCTCGAGCCATGGCACGCTTTCTGCTCGGAGATTACGAGCAGATTTAAGAAAAAACGAGCAAAAAAATGCAGTGATTGAGCAGGAACGAGCAGCAAATAAGGCGCAATAAGCAGCAATATGAAACGTTAAGCAGGTTTGAGCAGCTTTGAGCAGGGCATCGGAATAATTCCCTTACACTCGGATGCTAAGACAGCGCCGGGCCCTTATAGTTCCGTCTTATCTCGGCAAGGCCGGCATGACACCGCTGCTATCGGTGCCATCATCTTCCACATTGCCGAAGTGGACTTCGAGGTCCTTGGACGGGCGGAAGTTCGTCAGCCGCACCTGGTAGGTGGTGGCGTTGATCTTCTTGAACTTGCCCGGGAAGCACAGGCTCACCAGTTCATCCGGCTTGCCCTTGATGATGTTCAAGGTGAAGTCTTCGATGCCGCGCTTCCAGGTGTTGCCGGTTTTGAGAATGTAGGACACATTGCGCGTGTCGATGTACTGTTTGCGCTCCTCCACCTTGGCGCGCGCATTCAGGTAGGCGTCGTCGGTGCAATAGGTTTTCCCGAAGCCTTCGTACATCACCGACATGCCCGGCCCGCCCGCGTAGAAGGGACGGTACTCGTGATGCACCCGCACCACTTGCCCAGCGGGGAACTTCTGCTTCCACACATAGTTGACCTCCACCGTCCATGCCGGCTCATGACTGCCGTTGTCGGTGCCCATCAAGCCAAGCTTGGCGAGCTGCTTGTATTGCTGGTCGGTGAAGTCCGGCACTTTGGTCACGCTCGTATCAAAGCCGGTCGAATGCGCAATTTGCGCATTGCTCAAGCCGAGCTTTTTCAGCTTCGCGGTCACGTCCGTCCCGTCAGGGCCAGTTGCTACCAGCTGGCTGGTGAACGCCACCGGTTTGCCATCCACCATGATTTTGAAGCCGTTCGGCTGGCCGTAATAGCTGTCGCTGACCTGTTGGGCGGCCGGGTAGGGTGGAAGGGGGAACACAATGGTTTCCTCCACATCGCTGGCCGATTCATTCAGGAATTCGTAATCGACGCTGATCAGCTTGTGGCTGACATTCAGCACTTCCTTCTTCATGGCGATGGCATCGGTCTTGCCGAATACGATGCCGCCGGCACTGACGGATGCGATGCCGTCATTGGCCAGGGCTGCGGGAGCGAGCATGAATGCCGCGAGAGCGAGGGGCAGGGTATTTTTCATGGCCAATATTATATTGGCAACACGAGCGCGGCTTGCGCACGAGTTCATTCGGGAGCCTCTGCCCTACATAAAATTCACGCAGAAATCGGTCGTGGTCTTGATTACTGGCAATGCTGTTCTCGCTACGTGCTCTTAGCATGAAGTTTTTCAAGTTGGTGGTAAGGCGAAACCGCAATTGCGACTTTTTTTTAACGGACGCTATCCGAACTGGAACCATGCAAACCATGCAGCCATTTTCTTTGGGTGGGCAGGTGATGGAATTTAAGTCTTCCACCAATGGCGGGGGAAGGAACCGCATAGACGCGTGCTTTACTTCGGGCGCAAGCAGTCCCAGGCTTTTTTGCGGGCCGAGCATTATTCGGTAGTCAAATGATCAAGATCATGAGCTTTGTGGCTGGGGTGCTCATCGTGTGACGGAGCGTTCTATGGAACCGCTATCGCAGCTTCAACCTCATGACTCCCGCAGCTATTTCATGTTGCCCCAGGCCCCCGAGGAGGCTGGCTATTACGTGCATGGCACTCCACCCAATGGAGGCGGGCAATACGCGCACCCAGCAATGATGACCATGATTCTATTTGTTGAAAGAGAATGGGCAAACATAGACTCCCGCAAGTTTGGTGTCGGGAACATCAGCCTGGCAAACGGGCCTGAATACAAGAAGCACAAGTCCCATAAGAATGGACTTCAGGTCGATATCCGCCCGATTCGAAAGGATGGGCGTCACGAGGCGGTGTACTGGTATCAGACTGACGATTATGACCAAGTCGCTACCGGGAAGTTAATTGCTCTCTTTCACGCGTACCCTGGCGTGCACAGAATCCTCTTCAACGACAGGCACGCATCGCCATTTGTCACGCCCTTCAAAGACCACGATCACCATTTCCATGTTGAGCTGACTGTATGAAGCAATTTTCGCGGCTTGTACTTGGTATATCGCTTCTTGGCCTTTCAGCCGCCTATGCGGGTGAGAAATATGAGTGGTGGCAATACAAGCCATTTAAGGGGAGCTACCTTGTTTATTCAGGTTCTCTAGGAGAAGAGCAGCCAGCGACGTCAAATGACCGTAAGGTGTCATTTAACGTCGGTGGACCGCTTGCCAAGGAGATGTTCGATGCCATGTACCCCGATTTGAAGGGGGATGAGAAATGCAGCAGTGACAAGGACTACCGGGAACGGAGCAAGGGAGAGCTCTCTTGCATACACGACCGAGACGGCTACAGATGTTTCTTTGGGTTTGATCTTCGATCTGGCAAAAGCATCTCTGGTGCTACATGCTGATCACAGCTACCTGCATCTGCAATCGTTCGATGCGGGTTGGGTGGAGCAAAAAGAGGGCCGAGATCGCGTGATCACGGCCCAACTACTCGTGGATGGTCGGGGATTTGTTCAACCGACCAAATTGGCAACCATCTGCGAGGTGCTGCGCAGACAACGTAGCGCCAGCGTTTGCGGGAGGGCTGGTGAAGGTATGTCCGCAATCATGCAGTTGGCAGCGCTCCACACCAGCAGCAGCCAGAATGATGCTGCTTTCTTGATCAGCATCGTTGATGAGTAGCTAGGTAGACAGGCGTTCTCGCATGCAGCGGTTGCCGGCAGAACGCTAACTCGCCCCCGGAAATTGACAGGGGTAGATAATCGAAGTGCAAACAAAAACGCCGACCAGCATGGGTCGGCGTTTTCACTTTTTATTCTTGGTGGCCCGGGGCGGAATCGAACCACCGACACAAGGATTTTCAGTCCTCTGCTCTACCAACTGAGCTACCAGGCCAAGAGCCAGAGATTATAGCAGGGTTTCCAGAAAATACCAGCCCTATTTTGAAATGAGGAAGGGCTGGCGCTGGCGGCCATCAAAGTACTGCACTGCTTTGCCATCGAACCAGGCGTCTTCCTCCAGCATGATGCGGACGGGCTTTTGCCATTCTGGCAACTCAGCTTCGATGTTCAGTTCGATCGAATAGGCGGTGGACGGACGCAGCCGGGCGTCGCCGCTGCCGGGCACGCCGCCCTGCATATCCCACATGCCAATGGCCGGGCCGGCGCCGTGGCCGTGGTAGCCGATCGGGTGGGAGTAGATAGTGGGCTTGATGCCTTCGGCTTTGGCCTGGGCCAGGGCGGCGGCCAGCACCTGGTTGCCGCTGCGTCCTTCCTGGAACTGTGCCAGCACGATGTCCTGCAGGCGGTTGGCCTGGCTGAAGGCGGCCAGGATGCCGGCCGGGACGGCGGTTTCGCCGGGGCGGGCGACGTAGGCGTGCTGCTGCACGTCCGTATGCAGGCGCAGGGTGCTGATGCCGATATCGACGTGCAGCAAGTCGCCCGGCTGGATCACGTTGCCGCTCGCGGCGCCGGCGCGCTGGATGGTGACGGTAGGGTGGAACCAGGTCTCATAGCCCATGGCGCGGATTTTCTCGCGGAACCACCAGACCACATCCTCGGTGGTGGTGGCGCCCGGTGTGATCACCTGGGCCGAGAAGCCTTGCTCGATGATCTTGTGGGTGTCGGCTACCAGCTGCGGGTAGAGGGCCAGCTCGCGCGGGGTGCGGGTTTCCAGCCAGCCGACGGCCAGCGCTTCGGCCGAGACCACTTTGCCGCGGTAGGCGGCGGGCAGGGCGGCCATCAGCTCCTTGTAATCGGTATGGTCCAGGCCATCGGCATGGCCGAAGGTGGCGGAGGTGTTGATGCCGATCCGGCCCGGCTTGCGGCTGCGAACCAGCTCGGCCAGCGCATCCCATTGTTTGGGGAAGCGCTGCATGTCCCAGGCCGCCTTGATGGCCGAGCCCACGTTGTAGCGGGCGATGGCCAGCTTCTCCACCTGGCCGCTGGCCGGATCGCGCGTAAACACGAGGATGGTGCGGCGCCGGGCGCTCAGCCACTCGGCGGGCAGCAGGGTGCGCAGCACGGGGTCCTCGTTATATTCGCGCGAAACCAGGATCCACATATCGATGCAGCTGCGCTGCATCAGGCCGGGCAGCAGGGTATTGAGCCGTTCGGCGGTGAGCTGGTCAACCAGGCGCGCCTGCTCGCGCAGGGGCAGGGCGTCGGCACGGGCCGGCAGGGCGGCCAGGGGGGAGGCGCACAGCAGCGCCGCGAGCAAGAGTTTTTTCATAGAGCGATGATAGCAATCTATAATGGCCGGATGAACAAGCCCACGCACCATCATATGCAGACTGCGGTCTGCATTGTCGGCAATGGCGCCATTGCCAAAACGGCAGCACTCGCGTTTGCCCAATCCGGACTGAGCGTGACTTTGCTGGGGCCACCCCCGGCGCCGGCCCGCCCGGATGCGGCGAGCTGGGATGTCCGCGTGTTCGCCCTCAACCACACCGCCCACCGCCTGCTCGATTCCCTGAAAGTCTGGGGCGCCATGGACCAGGCGCGTATCGCCCCGGTCGATGCCATGCTGGTCAACGGCGATGGCAGCAAGGCCGGCGCCCTGAATTTCGACGCCTACGGCGCCCATACCGGCACCCTGTGCTGGATCGTGGAAGACCGCAACCTGAACCAGGCGCTGGACGCGGCGCTGCGCTTCGCGCAGAACGTGCACTTCGTGCACGGCAAGGCAGTGGCGCTCAAGCATGACGAGGAAGGCGCCGTCATCACGCTGGAAGACGGCTCCCATCTGGGCGCTGCGCTGGTGGTTGGCGCCGACGGCGCACAATCCTGGGTGCGCGGCCAGTGCGATATCGGCCTTGATTACCGTCCCTACAACCAGAGCGGCGTGGTGTCCAACTTCACCTGCGAGCTGCCGCACCACGGCGTGGCGCACCAATGGTTCACCGGTGAGCAGGGTATCGTGGCGTTGCTGCCGCTGCCGGGCAACCAGGTGTCGCTGGTGTGGTCGGCGCCGGACATGCTGGCCGAGACCCTGTGCCGCGAAGGCGCGGCGGCGCTGGCCGAGCGCCTGGCGCCGTTCGCGCAGGAGAAGCTGGGCAAGCTGACGCCCCTGCAGCCGGAAGACGTGAAAGCCTTCCCGCTGCGCCTGATGCGCCCGCATTCGATGGTGGCGCCGCGCGTGGCGCTGGTGGGCGATGCGGCCCATGTGGTGCATCCGCTGGCCGGGCATGGCATGAACCTGGGCTTTGGCGACGTGCAGGAGCTGGTGCGCGCGGTGGCCGGGCGCGAGGAGCACCGCTCGATCGGCGATGAGCGGGTGCTGGCGCGCTATGCGCGGGCGCGCAAGGAGGAAGTGAGCCTGATGCTGGCCGCGACAGACGGCCTGGAGCGCCTGTTTGGCGCCGACCTGGAACCGGTGCGCGCTGTGCGCAATTTCGGGCTAAACTTGCTGGATAAATTGCCGGGCGTAAAGCGCCGGCTGATTTCCCACGCACTTGGTAAGTTGTAAAAGCGGAGAACCTATGAATATGAGCAAGCTGGCATTGGTCGTGGCTACGACCATGCTGATGTCCTGCGCGGACGCGCAAAACGCCAAAGAGGAAGCGCAGCTGCGCAAGGCGCTGGCCGAACGCCTGGGCGATGTGAAGATCGATTCGATCAAGAAGACGCCTTACGCGGACCTGTACGAGATCCGTGTCGGCGGCGATATCCGCTACACCGACAAGACCGGCAGCTACCTGATGGTGGGCCACATCTTCGACTTGAAGACGTCGCAAGACCTGACCCAGGCCCGCATCGACGATATCAACAAGATCAATTTCGACGAGCTGCCGAAAGAGCTGGCGCTGAAGACCGTGAAGGGCAACGGCAAGCGCGTGATGGCGATCTTCGAGGACCCGAACTGCGGTTACTGCAAGCGCTTCCGCCAGACCACGCTGGCGACCCTGGACAACGTGACCGTGTACACCTATATGTACAACATCCTGTCGCCGGACTCGTTCACCAAGTCGCAGAACATCTGGTGCTCGGCCGACCGCAACAAGGCATGGGATGACTGGATGCTGGCGGGTAAGGCGGCACCGGCTGCGCCGAGCGGCTGCACCTCGCCGAACGACAAGGTCCTGGCCCTGGGCCAGAAAATCAATATCAACGGCACCCCGGCAATCTTCTTTGCCGACGGCAGCCGCATTGCAGGAGCAGTTGATCAGCGTACCCTGGAAGCTAAGTTCGCCACCATCAAATAAGGAGCTGGCATGGTCACATTGAATATCAACGGGCGCGACGTGCAAGTCGACGCCGATCCTTCTACGCCTATCCTGTGGGCGTTGCGAGACAACCTCAATATGACCGGCACCAAGTTTGGCTGCGGCATGGCCATGTGCGGCGCCTGCACGGTACACCTGGAAGGCCAGGCGATCCGTTCCTGCGTCACGCCGATTTCGGCGGCGGTGGGGCAAAAGATCACCACCATCGAGGCCATGTCCGGCGACAAGGTCGGCAAGGCGGTGCAGGACGCGTGGGTCAGGCACGACGTGCCGCAATGCGGCTACTGCCAGAGCGGCCAGGTGATGAGCGCCACGGCCCTGCTGCGCACCAACAAGGCGCCGACCGACGCCGATATCGATAACGCCATGTCGGGCAATATCTGCCGCTGTGGCACTTATCAACGGATCCGCGCGGCCATCAAGGACGCTGCGAAATCCATCGCCTGAGGGAGGCCGCCATGCGCAAAGAATGGTTCATGGCAGCTCAAGCAGGCGGCGCCGACGATGCAGGCATGTCGCGCCGCTCCTTCCTCAAAGCCGGCAGCGGCCTGCTGCTCGGTTTTTATGTGGCCAGCAACGGCGGGCGCTTTGCGCGCGCGCTTGCGGCCGATGCACCGGCCAAGCCGCCGGTCGCGCCCAACGCTTTCCTCCATATCGCCCCGGACAATACCGTCACCATCCAGGTGAACCGGCTCGAATTCGGCCAGGGCGTGCACACCGCGCTGCCGATGCTCATTGCCGAGGAACTGGACGCGGACTGGTCGCAGGTGCGCTCGGCGCTGGCGCCGGCGGGGGATGCGTATAAAGACCCCGCCTTCGGCATCCAGATGACGGGCGGCTCCACCGCCGTCAAGCACTCCTGGATGCAGCACCGCGAAATCGGCGCCCGTGCGCGCGCTATGCTGGTTGCCGCGGCGGCCGAGCAGTGGAAGGTGCCGGCGGCGCAGGTGCGCGCTTCCAAAGGCATGCTGTACGGGCCGGCCGGCCAGAGCGCGACGTTCGGCGCCGTGGCCGATGCGGCCATGAAGCAGCCGGTGCCGAAGGAGGTGAAGCTGAAGGATGTGAAAGACTTCACCATCATCGGCAAGCCGACGCCGCGCCTGGATGCGCGCGCCAAGTCGAGCGGGACGCAGCAGTTCGGCATGGACTTCAAGCCGGAAGGCACCAAGGTGGTGCTGGTGGCGCGTCCGCCGGTCTTTGGCGGCAAGGTGAAGAAGTTCGACGCCTCCAAGGCCAAGGCGATCCCGGGCGTGATCGATGCCATCAAGGTCGATACCGACCGTGGCGGCAGCGGCGTGGCGGTGGTGGCCAACGGCTACTGGCCGGCCAAGCAGGGCCGCGATGCGCTGGCGATCGAGTGGGATACCGCCGGCCTGGAGAAGGTCTCCAGCAAGAAGCAGATGGCCGAGTATAAGGCGCTGGCGAAGAAGGCCGGTACTCCGGTGAAGAAGGCCGATACCTCGGCCATCGCCAAGGCGCCGAAGAAGATCAGCGCGACTTACGAATTCCCTTACCTGGCGCATGCGCCGATGGAGCCGCTGAACTGCGTGGTGGACCTGAAGGCCGATTCCTGCACCATCTGGGCGGGCAGCCAGTTCCAGACGCTGGACGCGGTGGCGGCCGCCAAGGCGGCCGGCCTGACGCCGGACAAGGTAACCCTGCATACCATGATGGCGGGCGGCGGCTTTGGCCGGCGCGCAGTGCCGACTTCCGACTACATCGTGGAGGCGGTGAACGTGGCCAAGGCCTGGGGCAAGGGGCCGGTCAAGGTGATCTGGAGCCGCGAGGACGATATCAAGGGCGGCTATTACCGTCCGGTGTATGTGCACCAGGCCGATATCGGCATCGATGCCAAGGGCAATATCGTGGGCTGGAACCATGTGATTGTCGGCCAGTCCATCATCACCGGCACGCCGTTCGAGCCGATGATGGTGAAGGATGGCGTGGATGCGACTTCGGTGGAGGGCATGGGGGCGCCGTATGAGGTGCCGATGAACCTGTCCGTGCATAACGCCAAGGCGAATGTGCCGGTGCTGTGGTGGCGCTCGGTGGGCTCGACCCACACGGCGTTCGTCATGGAGACCCTGGTCGACGAGGCGGCGCATGCTGCGAAGATGGACCCGGTGGAATATCGCCGCAAGCTGATCGATCCCAAGCATGTGCGCCAGCTGGCGGCGCTCAGCCTGGCGGTTGAGAAGTCGGGCTACGGCAAGACCAAGCTGCCGAAAGGACAGGCCTGGGGCGTGGCGCTGCACGAGTCGTTCGAGACCTCGGTGGCGTACGTGGTGGTGGCGTCGATGAAGGGCGGCCAGCCGAAGCTGCACAAGGTTACCGCCGCCGTGCATTGCAACCTGCCGGTGAACCCGATGACGATCGAGGCCCAGGTGCAGGGCGCGGCCCTGATGGGGCTGGGCACCACCTTGCCCGGCGCGGCGATCACGCTGAAGGATGGCGTGGTGGAGCAGGGCAACTTCAACGACTACACCGTGGCGCGCATGACGGATATGCCGGTGGTGGAGGTGTTCACCGTCGCTTCGACCGACAACCCGACCGGCATGGGCGAACCGGGCCTGCCGCCGCTGGCGCCGGCCCTGGCCAATGCGGTGTTCAGGCTGACCGGCAAGCGCGTGCGCAAGCTGCCGTTCGACCTGGCGAAAGCGTAAGGCAGGCGTAGCGCGTGGCGGTCGCGGGGATTTTGCTTGCCGCAGGCAGCGGCAGTCGCTTCGACCCGTCCGGCGCGCGCTACAAGTTGTTGCAGGTTTTGCCCGGCGGCGAGCCGGTGGTGGCCGCCAGTGCCCGTGCCTTGCTGGCGGCTGTGCCGCGCGTCGTCGCTGTGGTGCGGCCCCAGGACGCTGCCACGGCCGGACTGCTGCGCGGCCTCGGGTGCGAAGTGGTCGTGTGCGAGCGCGCCGGCGAGGGCATGGCGGCATCGCTGGTGTGCGGCGTGCAGCATGCGCGGGACGCGGATGGCTGGCTGATTGCGCTGGCGGATATGCCCTATGTGCGGCCGGCCACGATGGCCGCCCTGGCGCACGCGGTCGGGCGCGGCGGTGCGCAGCTGGGCGGCAAGGGGCCAGGCGAGGCGGTGATCGCGGCGCCGGTGCATGGCGGGCGGCGCGGCAATCCGGTCGCATTCGGGCGCGCCCACCTGCAGGCGCTGCTGGCGCTGCAAGGCGACCAGGGCGCGCGCAGTATTTTGACGAACAATCCGGTTAACGAACTGGCGGTGGATGATCCCGGCATCCTGCAGGACATCGACACACCGTCCGACATCCCATGAAAAACAAAAAAATCAGCTACACCATCGCCGCCAGGGACCTGGCGGCCCATATGTTCCAGGTCAGCGTGACCGTCGAATCGCCAGCGCCGGAAGGCCAGGTTTTCGTGCTGCCGGCCTGGATCCCCGGCAGCTACATGATCCGCGAATTTTCGCGCAATATCGTGCAGGCGCACGCCGAATGCGGCGGCCAGCCGGTCGAGCTGAGCAAACTGGATAAGCATTCCTGGCAAGCCGCACCGTGCAAAGGCAAGCTCACCGTGCATTACGAAGTGTATGCCTGGGACCTGTCGGTACGCGCCGCCCACCTGGACCAGACGCACGGCTTCTTCAACGGCACCAGCGTCTTCCTGCGCGTTGTCGGCAGCGAAGACGTGCCGCACGTGGTCGACATCCAGCGTCCGGCGCATGAAGCGGCGGCCAAATGGCGCGTCGCCACCGCATTGAAAGAGCTGAAAGCCAGGCGCTACGGCTTCGGCACCTATGTCGCGCAGGATTACGATGAGCTGATCGACAGCCCGGTGGAGATGGGCACCTTCGAGATGGCCAGCTTCAAGGCGCTTGGCGTGCAGCACGACGTGGTGTTCACCGGCCGCGTGCCCAACCTCGACATCACCCGCATCTGCGCCGACCTGAAACAGATCTGCGAAACGCAGATCGCCTTCTTCGAGCCGCGCAGCAAGAAGGCGCCGATGGAGCGCTACGTCTTCATGACGATGGTGGTGGGCGACGGCTACGGCGGCCTGGAACACCGCGCCTCCACCGCGCTGATCTGCTCGCGCGCCGACCTGCCGACCATTTCCCAGCGCGGCAAGGAGCCGAGCGACGGCTACATGACCTACCTGGGCCTGTGCAGCCACGAGTACTTCCACACCTGGAACGTCAAGCGCATCAAGCCGGCCGTGTTCGCGCCGTACGACTACCAGGTGGAGAACTACACACCGCTGCTCTGGCTGTTCGAAGGCTTTACCAGCTACTACGACGACCTGATGCTGGTGCGCGCCGGCCTGCTGTCGGAAGAGGGCTACTACAAGCTGCTGAACAAGACGGTGGGCGGTGTGCTGCGCGGCAGCGGCCGCACCAAGCAAAGCGTGGCCGATTCCAGTTTCGACGCCTGGGGCAAGTACTACCGCCAGGATGAAAATTCGCCGAACGCCATCGTCAGCTACTACGCCAAGGGTTCGCTGGTCGGCCTGGCGCTGGACCTGACCATCCGCGCCAAGACCGCCGGCAAGCGCTCGCTGGACGACATCATGCGCGCCCTGTGGCAGCGCTATGGCCGCGACTTCTACAACGGCAAGCCGCGCGGCGTCACGCCGCAGGAAGTGGAAGCCCTGTTCGACGAGATCGCCGGCTTCAAGCTCAAGCCCTTCTTCGACAAATACATCCGCGGCACGGAGGACGTGCCGCTGGCCAAGCTGCTGCCGCAGTTCGGCGTCAGCTACAAGGACGAGCGCAAGTCGTCCAAGCCGAGCATGGACGTCAACCTCGGCCGCGATGGCGCCGACTGCAAGCTGTCCGCCGTGCACGACGGCGGCGCCGCGCAGAAGGCCGGCCTGTCCGCCAACGACCTGCTGGTGGCGATCGACGGCCTGCGCGTGAGCGGCAACCCGTCCAATGTCGACGCGCTGCTGGCGCGCTACAAGGTGGGCGACACCGTGCAGGTGCACGCCTTCCGCCGCGACGAGCTGATGGCCTTCGACGTCACCCTGCAGGGCGACCGCGTGCCGGCCATTACCATGACCGTGGAAGAGAAGAAGACCACACCGCGCCGCCCGACCGCCGCCTGATCCAGCGCTGATGTTCGCGCTGGATCCGTTCACCGTCCTGTTCACCACCACGCTGACCTGCGTGGTGCTGGCTGCCGCCATGGTGTCGGTGCACCTGAGCTTCCGGCGCGAAGTGGCGGGCGTGGGGCACTGGGCCTGCGGCCTGGCGGCCATGGTGGGGGCGGGCGCGCTCTTCCTCCTGCGCGGCAAGCTGCCGGATGCCATTGCCCTGCCGGCGGCGAATGCGTGCCTGATGTGGGGCATTGGCCTGTCCATGATCGGCACCCGCCGCTTCTTCGGCGAGGCGGGCGGCTGGGGCATATTCCATGCCGCGTGGCTGCTGGAGCTGGCGGCCGTCCTGTACTGGCTGCTGGTTGAACCGAACTTCCCGCACCGCGCGGCGGCGTTCAGCTTCATCGTCAGCGTGTTCTACATCGACCAGCTGCGCCTGGTGTGGCGCCACCGTGTGCCGCACTTCACCAGCTGGTTCTTTGGCGCGCTGCTGGCGCTGCAAGGCGTGAATACGCTGACGCGCGGCATGGCGGCCCTGTTCATGGAGAGCGATGCGGCCGACCTGCTGCGCCGCAGCGCGCTGGCCAACGTCTACCTGGCGATCGCCAATTTCATGGCCCTGCTGCTGACGGTGGCCTTCCTTATGCTGGCAACGCGCAAGCTGCAGCAAATCCTCGAGCAGCGCTCCACCCACGATCCCTTGACGGGTGTCCTGAACCGGCGCGGCTTCCTGGAGTTTTTCGGCAGCGTGCGCGCACGCCGGCAGCGCAGCGATGCGCCGTTGTCGCTGATGGCGATCGACCTCGATCATTTCAAGGCCATCAACGACCGCTACGGCCACGCCCACGGCGACAAGGTGCTGGTGCAAGTGGCTGCGGTCATCCAGCGCAGCGCGCGCCAATGCGATTACGTGGCGCGTTTCGGCGGCGAGGAGTTTGTGGTGCTGCTGCCGGATACCACGCTGGCACATGCCCAGCAGCTGGCACAGCGCATCCAGTCGCTGCTGCGCGCCAGCCAGCAGGCCGGGGTGCCGCCATGCACCGTCAGCATCGGTATCGCCGGCCAGCACGTGCCGGGCGAATCGCTGGATAGCCTGCTGGCGCGCGCCGACCATGCCCTGTACCGCGCCAAGGCGAATGGCCGCAACCGCACCGAAATCGCCGGCCCGACCCCGCTGGCCGCATAAATTTGTTGTAATTTGGCAATCTTAGTATAACGATATGCATCTTTTGCAATTAGAATTGCAAGATGAGCTATCAGTTACAACTGGCCTCCGTGCCAACGCCCGCCGCCGATCTCGACGTCTTCGGCTTCATGAACCAGCTGCGCCAGGACGCGGGCACGCAGCCACCCTCCGCCTTGCTGAAGCGCTTTCATGACGCGCTGCTGGCCCAGTTCCCCGACCAGCCCTGGTCGGACGGCCATTATGCCGGCGAGGCGGGCCGCCTGACCCTGGTCCGCCGAAGCAAGGAAGTGGTGCCGCATGTGCTCTACCTGGCGGCGGAACTGGGTTTGACGGTGGTCGATAACAAAACCGGCGAGGTGCATCGCCCGCCCACCTACCAGGTGGTGCTGGAAGGCCCGGCGCATGGGCTGGAAGTGATCGATGCGGCGGCGCGGCTGGCGGCCCTGCTGCGCAAGCCGGTCGCGGAAACGGTGGCCTTGCTGTCGGGCGGGCGCCGTATCGTGGTCAAGCAGGGCGTGTCGCGCTTCCAGGCCATGCAATATGCTGCCGCCTTGCGCGACCGCGGCGGCTGCCGCGCCACCCTGGCCGCCGAGCCGGGGCCGGCCCCGCGTGCCAAGCCATTGCCTTCTCCTTCTCCTTCGCCTGCGCCTGCGCCTGCGGCTGCGGCGCCCGCGCTGGCCCTGGCCCGGGGCGATGCAAGCCCGGCGCCATCGCCTTACCAGGCGCCCGCCGCGGCGCTGGATACGGAAGGCGAAGCGCCGGAAGACGATGCCGGGCTTTTCCAGGTGGCGGAAGGCCTGCGCATGAATGTCAGCAGCATTGGCCTGAGTGTCCTGCAGGGGGCTTTGATCTGGGACCACGGCTCGCTGCCCGGCACGATCAGCTCCGCCGCCCTGTCGATCATGTCGATCTACGGTACCTGGCGCATGATGAACGGGCTAGGCACCAGCAAGCTGGCGCGCAATGCCGTGCTGCTGCTATCCCTTGTCACGGGGCTGCTGGGAGGCGTGTTCTCGCTGAGCCAGAAGCCACTGGCGTTTGTGCTGTTCGCGGTGCTTGGCCTGGCCAGCCTCGTGGTCTGGGTGGTGCTGGTGGTGAAAGCGGTGCGCCGGCTGAAGCAGGCGGGCCTGAGCCTGGGCCTGTTCGGCGCCGCCAAGCATGACGTGCGCCGGCTTGGCGGACTGGATGTGGAAGCGCGCCTGCCCTCGACTTTCCTGGCGCTGGTGTGTTTCAGCGTGACCTTGCTGTGCTTTGCGGGCAGCCTGACGCAGACGAAGTCGCGGCCGCAGGCTGCCGCCGCCCCTGTGCCATGCCAGTTCGTCGGCTGGTGGGAGTACCAGAAGGACGGCGGCACCTATAGCGTGTTCATGGACGATGACGGCACGTATGCCGGCTTCAAGCCCACTACCCCCGAAGGTGAGGCCGCCGATTTCGTCGGCAGCTGGAGCGTGGCGGACAATGCCATCCAATGGGATGAACTGTACCCGCTGCCGGGCCGCTCCCAGGCTGGCAAGCTGACCGCCAGCGGCGACAGCAGTTTCAGCGTGCTGGAAGCGGACGGCCGCTCAACCCTTTATGAGCTGAGCCACCGCGAGCCATCCAGGCGCTGCGGCTTCAGCGCCGCGCCTTAAGCGAACAGCTGGCGCAGCTCGGCGCCCGGATCGGGCGCGCGCATGAAGGCTTCGCCCACCAGGAAGGCGTGCACATTGTTTTCGCGCATGCGCGCCACGTCCTGCGGCGCCATGATGCCCGATTCGGTGATCACCATGCGCTCCTGCGGGATGTTCGGCAGCAGGCCGATGGTGGTGTCCAGCGACACGTCGAAAGTGCGCAGGTTGCGGTTGTTGATGCCGATCAGGCGACTCTTCAGCTTGAGTGCGGCGGCCAGTTCTTCGCCGTCGTGCGATTCGATCAGCACGTCCATGCCCAGTTCGTGGGCGCAGGCCTCCATTTCCGCCATCAGGCCGTGGTCGAGCGCGGCCACGATCAGCAGGATGCAGTCGGCGCCCAGCGCGCGCGCTTCATAGATCTGGTACATGTCGACCATGAAGTCCTTGCGCAGCACGGGAATGTCGCAGGCGGCGCGCGCCTGCCGCAGGTATTCGTTGGCGCCCTGGAAGAAGTGCACGTCGGTCAGCACCGACAGGCAGGCCGCGCCGGCGTTGGCGTAGCTGGCGGCGATTTCCGCCGGACGGAAGTCGGGGCGCAGCACGCCTTTGGAGGGCGAAGCTTTCTTCACTTCGGCGATCACGCCGGCATGGCCGGCTTCGATCTTGCTGCGCAGGCTCGCTTCGAAGCCGCGCAGGCTGGCGCGCAGTTCCTTGTCGCCTTCCACTTCGTCGCGCAGGGATTGCAGGCTGCGGTGCTTCTTGGCGGCGGCTACTTCGTCGGCCTTCACGGCCAGGATCTTGTTCAGGATGTCGGACATATTGAATCTCAGTGTTGTTCGGCCAGGGCCAGGCGCGCGCCGAGCGCGATGAAAAGGCCGCCGGTGACGCGGTTCAGCCACAGCGCGACCAGCGGCTTGACCTGCAGCCTGGCGCTGGCGAAAGCGGTGAAAACGGCCAGCCCGTTACACCACAGCATGCCGTTGAAGTTGAAGATGCAGCCCAGGACCAGGAAGGCCAGCGGTTTATTGGCGGCGTCCGCATCGATGAACTGCGGCACGAAAGCCAGGAAGAACAGCGCCACTTTCGGATTCAGCACATTGGTCAAGAACCCCTGCGCAAATATGCGCCCCAACGGAAGCCGCGCAGGCGCCGCAGACAGGGTCTGACCCTCCGGGTCTGACCCTGGTTTACCGGGTTTCAGCCGCGCCCGCAGCATGCCAATGCCGCACCAGACGATATACGCCGCCCCGACCCACTTCACAACGGTAAACGCAGTCGCCGAAGTAGCAAGTACGGCTGACAGGCCAACGGCCGCCGCGCCAATATGCACAAACGTCCCCGCGCCAATCCCCAGCGCCGCCGCGCAGCCCGCGCGCCAGCCCTGTGTGGCGCTGCGCGCCATGATCAGCAGCGAATCCGGCCCCGGCATGATGTTCAGCAGCAGACCGGAAACGATAAACAGCGTCAGGTCATGGATGCCGAACATGGCTTAGCCCTCCCGGCCCAGTTCCTGCGTGACGCGTACGAACTGCTCCAGCTTGGCCACCGCCGCGCCGGACGCCACCGCCGCGCGCGCGCGCGCCAGCCCGTCTTCGATGGACGAGGCCACGCCCGCCGCGTACAGCGCCGTGCCGGCGTTGAGCGCCACGATATCGGAAGCCGGACCCGGCTCGCCGCGCAGCGCCTCCATCACGCGCGCCTTCGATTCCACCGCGTCCGCCACCTTCAGGTTGCGCGAAGCGATCATCGACAGGCCGAAGTCCTCCGGATGGATCTCGTACTCGCGGATTTCGCCGTTGACCAGCTCGCCGACCATGGTGCCCGCGCCCAGCGACACTTCGTCCATATTGTCGCGGCCATACACCACCACCGCATGCTGCGCGCCCAGGCGCTGCAGCACGCGCACCTGGATACCCACCAGGTCCGGGTGGAACACGCCCATCAGGATATTCGGCGCGCCGGCCGGATTGGTCAGCGGGCCGAGGATGTTGAAGATGGAGCGCACGCCCAGCTCGCGGCGCACCGGCGCCACATGCTTCATCGCGGCGTGGTGGTTGGGCGCGAACATGAAGCCGATGCCGGTCTGCGCGATCGACTGCGCGATCTGCTCCGGCTTCAGGTTGATGTTGGCGCCCAGCGATTCGATCAGGTCCGCGCTGCCGGAAGACGACGATACGGAACGCCCGCCATGCTTGGCCACGCGCGCACCGGCGGCGGCGGCCACGAACATCGAGGCGGAGGAAATATTGAAGGTGTGCGCGCCGTCGCCGCCGGTGCCGACGATATCCACCAGGTTGGTGGTGTCGGCCATCGGTACCTTGGTCGAGAACTCGCGCATGACTTGCGCCGCGGCGGTGATCTCGCCGATGGTTTCCTTCTTGACGCGCAGGCCCATGGTCAGGGCAGCCACCATGACCGGCGACATTTCGCCGGACATGATCTGGCGGAACAGGTGCAGCATCTCGTCGTGGAAAATCTCGCGGTGTTCGATGCAGCGGACCAGTGCTTCTTGATGCGTGATAGGCATGATGCTTCCTTCTCTTATTTGCGTTCGAGGAAATTCTTCAGCAAGGCGTGGCCGTGCTCGGACAGGATGGACTCGGGGTGGAACTGCACACCCTCGATGTCGTACTCCTTGTGCCGCACGCCCATGATTTCGCCGTCGTCGGTCCAGGCTGTGACTTCCAGGCAGGAAGGCAGCGAGGATCGCTCGATTGCCAAAGAGTGGTAGCGGATTACCGTGAACGGGCTGGGTAAGCCCTGGAACACGCCCACACCCGTATGCGCGATAAGAGAAGTTTTGCCATGCATGACTTGCTTGGCGCGGATAACTTTGCCGCCAAAGGCTTCGCCGATGGCCTGGTGCCCCAGGCACACGCCCAGGATTGGTTTCTTGCCCGCGAAGTGCTTCAGCACCTCCAGCGAGATGCCCGCCTGCGACGGGTCTTTCGGGCCCGGCGAGATGCAGATGCGGTCGGGATTCAGCGCCTCGATTTCGGCGATGGTGATTTCGTCGTTGCGGTGCACGCGCACGTCTTCGCCCAGCTCACCGAAATACTGCACGATGTTGTAGGTGAAGGAGTCGTAGTTGTCGATCATCAGCAGCATTTCAGAACTCCCCATCCAGGCCATCTTGCACTTGCTCGGCCGCGCGCAGCACGGCGCGCGCCTTGTTTTCAGTTTCCTGCCATTCCATCTCCGGGATCGAATCGGCGACGATGCCGGCGGCGGCCTGCACGTACAGCATGCCGTCCTTGACCACGCCGGTGCGGATCGCGATCGCCACGTCCATTTCGCCGCCGAAGGACAGGTAGCCGCAGGCGCCGCCGTAGATGCCGCGCTTGCTGATTTCCAGCTCGTCGATGATTTCCATCGCGCGCACCTTCGGCGCGCCGGTCAGGGTGCCGGCCGGGAAGGTGGCGCGCAGCACGTCCAGGTTGGACATGCCTTTCTTCAGCTTGCCCTCCACGTTGGAGACGATGTGCTGCACGTGCGAGTACTTCTCGATCACCATCTTGTCGGTCAGCTTCACGCTGCCGATCTCGGAGATGCGGCCCAGGTCATTGCGCGCCAGGTCGATCAGCATCACGTGCTCGGCGATCTCCTTCGGATCGTTCAGCAGTTCTTCCGCCAGCGCCGCATCGCGTTCCGGCGTATTGCCGCGCGGGCGGGTGCCGGCGATCGGGCGCAGCGTGACCTTCTTTTCGCCGTCCGGCAGGGTCTCGTTGCGCACCAGGATTTCCGGCGAGGCGCCGACGATCTGCATATCGCCGAAATTGTAGAAATACATGTACGGCGACGGGTTCAGCGAACGCAGCGAGCGGTACAGCGTGAGCGGCGAATCGACATAAGGCTTGCGGATGCGCTGGCCGATCTGCACCTGCATCAGGTCGCCGGCCAGGATGTATTCATGCGCCTTGGCGACGGCCTTGAGGTAATCCTCCTTGGCGAAGTCGCGGATGATCTCCGTGCGCACCGAAGGCGAGGTCACCGGCGCGTCGACGCCGCGGCGCAGCAGGGCGCGCAGGTCTTTCAGGCGCTGGCGCGCTTTGGAATAGGCTTCCGGCTGGGTCGGGTCGGCATATACGATCAGGTACAGTTTGCCGGACAGGTTGTCGATGACGGCCAGTTCCTCCGTCACCATCAGCTGGATTTCCGGCAGCCCCAGGTCGTCCTTCGGCTTGGTCTTGGCCAGCGTCTTTTCGATGTGGCGCACGGTGTCGTAGCCGAAGTAGCCGGCCAGGCCGCCGCAGAAGCGCGGCATGCCGGGACGCAGCGCCACTTTGAAGCGCGCCTGGTACTGCTCGATGAATTCGAGCGGATTGCCCTCATGGCTCTCGATCACCTGGCCGTTCTTGACGATTTCGGTCAGCTTGCCGGTGCTGCGCAGCACGGTGTTGGCGGGCAGGCCGATAAAGGAGTAGCGGCCGAAGCGCTCGCCGCCCACCACCGACTCCAGCAGGAAGGTGTTCTTGCCGTAGTTCTGGGTCTGGGCCAGCTTGAGGTAGAGGGTGAGCGGGGTTTCGAGATCGGCGAATGCTTCCGCGATCAGGGGAATACGGTTGTAGCCTTCCGCGGCCAGCGATTTGAATTCGAGTTCGGTCATGCTTCTCTCCGTGCCGCCCGATAGGGGAGGGGCGGTAGGTTACAAAAAACCTGCCGATGCATGATATGCGCCGGCAGCAATCTAGACTACTGTCAGGATTGCCAGCGTCGCCACAGCCAGGCCTCAATCGAGCCCCGGTGGGTTACATTGTGTCTTTTGTTGAGAAACATTCTGTCAGTTTGCTTGCGCGATGAGTTCAGCTGCATGAAGAAGCGTGTCAACTATACCATCGGAATCCGTTTCGTGTATACCCACTCCGTGGTTATAACCATATGGCACGGTGAGCACCGGGCAGCCCGCCGCGCGCGCCGCTTCGGCGTCGTTGGATGAGTCGCCGATGGCCACCACCTGGGCCGGCGCCAGGCCGAAGAATTCGCACGCTTTCAGCAGCGGCATGGGGTGAGGCTTCTTCTTCTCGAAGGAATCGCCGCCGTACAGCACTTCAAAATAGCGCTCCAGCCCCTTCAGCGCGAGCAGCGGCCTGGCGAAGGCCAGCGGCTTGTTGGTGACGCAGGCCAGGCGCAGGCCGCCGGCGCGCATGCGCTCCAGGCCCGCCACCACGTCGGCATACACCTCGCTGTGGCGGCCGTTGATGGCCAGGTAATGACGCTGGTAGGCTTCCATCGCGGGCGCGAACATGCGCTCCACGCCGGCTTCGTCGAAGTCCAGCGCAAGCACGCGGCGCACCAGGTTTTCGGAACCTTTGCCGACCATCAGCTCGATCTGCGCCGCCGTGATGGGCGCCAGGCCCAGTTCTTCGCGCATCAGGTTGATGGCCACCTCGAAGTCCGGCATCGTGTCGAGCATGGTGCCGTCGAGGTCGATGATGGCGGCCCTTACGCCGCGCAGGACCGCCGCCATGCCTTACAGCGCAGCCAATTGGCCGCGCATGGCATCGATCACGGCCTTGTAGTCCGGCTGGCCGAAGATGGCGGAGCCGGCCACGAAAGTGTCGGCGCCCGCTTCGGCGGCGGCCTTGATGTTGTCGATCTTGATGCCGCCATCCACTTCCAGCATGATGTCGCGGCCCGATTCGTCGATGCGGCGGCGCGCCTCGGCGATCTTCTTCAGTGCCTGCGGGATGAAGGACTGGCCGCCGAAGCCTGGGTTCACGGACATGATCAGGATCATGTCGATCTTGTCCATCACGTGGTCCAGGTAGCTCAGTGGGGTGGCCGGGTTGAATACCAGGCCGGCCTTGCAGCCGTTGTCGCGGATCAGCTGCAGCGAGCGGTCGATATGGTCGGACGCTTCCGGGTGGAAGGTGATGATGTTGGCGCCAGCCTTGGCGAAATCCGGGATGATGCGGTCGACCGGCTTGACCATCAGGTGCACGTCGATCGGCACCTGCACGTGCGGGCGGATCGCCTGGCATACCAGCGGGCCGACGGTCAGGTTCGGCACGTAGTGGTTGTCCATCACGTCGAAGTGGATGATGTCGGCGCCGGCGGCAACAACGTTGCGGACCTCTTCGCCCAGTCGGGCAAAGTCGGCGGACAGGATGCTGGGAGCGATGCGGAAAGTAGTCATGGCTGGGTGGCTGAAAAAAAAGATGCGCTATTTTACGCTGCTGTGCGGACGGCGTCCGATTCCTTGGACTAGAATTGCCCAATTGTTACCAAGGAAAGCTTATGGCCCAGTATGAGTTTGCGGTGGAGGTTCGGACCCAGTACCTGCCGGAACAGTCCAACCCGGACCGCACCAATTTTGTGTTTACTTACACAATCACCATCAAGAACACCGGCACCGTGCCGGCCCAGCTGATTTCCCGCCATTGGGTGATCACCGACGCCAACAACCATATCGAGGAAGTGCGCGGCCTGGGCGTGGTCGGCCACCAGCCGCTGCTGGCGCCGGGCGAAGTGTTCGAGTACACCAGCGGCACCCAGCTGCGCACGCCGCAGGGCTCGATGTACGGCGAATACTTCTGCGTGGCCGAAGACGGCCACCAGTTCGAGACCAAGATTCCGGAATTCGTGCTGTCGCTGCCGCGAACGCTGCACTGATTACTTCTTGTCTTCGTCCTTCTTTTTCTTGGATGGCAGCGTCCACCAGACGATGAACACCAGCAGGAACAGCGCCACCAGCGCTTCAAGATACAGAAACCACATAGACATCACCTCATGTTTTTGACACGCCGTAGTTTACCTGTTTGCGCCGCCGCCGTGGCGCTGGCCCTGGCCGGCTGCGCCACCCAGCCGCCCGCGCCGCCTGCCAAACCAAGCCAGCCCACGCCGGCCGCTCCCGTTACGCCTGCGGTGCCGGCCGCGCCTGTCCAGCCGACCGTACCGGCCACACCGGCGCCGCCGGCCAAGGCCGAATTCATCCCGGCCCGCTTCGCCGACCTGCCGGGCTGGAGCCACGACGACCTGCGCGCCGCCTGGCCGGCCTTCATGCTGTCCTGCTCCAAGCTGGGCGGAAGCGCCGACTGGAAGGAGCCGTGCGCCATCGCCAAGACGGTGGACGCCAACAGCGAAGCGGCGATCCGCCTCTACTTTGAATCTTTCTTCGACCCGCACCAGGTTATCGCGCCGGACGGCAGCAATACCGGCCTGATCACCGGCTACTACGAGCCGCTGCTGCGCGGCGCGCGCAAGAAGGGCGGCCCCTACCAGACGCCCCTGTACAAGGTGCCGGACGATATGGTCATCATCGACGTCGGTTCGGTCTACCCGGAGCTGGCCAACAAGCGCGTGCGCGGCCGCCTGAAAGGCAAGCGCGTGGTGCCGTACCCGGCACGCGAGGAGATCGCCCGCAACGGTTTGCCGGGCAGCGAATTGTTCTGGGTCGACGATGCGGTGGAAGCCTTCTTCCTGGAAGTGCAGGGCTCCGGCCGCGTGCAGCTGGCCGACGGCGAGACCGTGCGCGTGGCCTATGCCGACCAGAACGGCCGGCCTTACCAGTCGATCGGCAAATGGCTGGTGCAGAAAGGCGAGCTGACCACCGAACAGGCTACCGCGCAGGGCATCAAGGCCTGGATCGACGGCCATCCGACGCGGCGCCAGGAACTGTTCAACGCCAACCCAAGCTATGTCTTCTTCAAGGAGGAAAAGCTGCCCGACCCGAAAGTCGGTCCGAAAGGCACGCTCAACGTGCCGCTCACGCCGCAGCGTTCGGTGGCGATCGACCGCAGCCAGCTGCCGCTGGGCGCCCCGGTCTACCTGAGCACCACGCTGCCGGGCGATGAGATGCCGCTGCAACGGCTGATGCTGGCGCAGGATACCGGTGGCGCGATCAAGGGCGCGATCCGCCTTGACTTCTTCTTCGGCTTCGGCGCCGAAGCGGCAGACTATGCCGGCCGCATGAAGCAGCGCGGCACAATCTGGGTCCTGCTGCCGAAACTGGCGCGTTGAACCCGTTCAGCGCGCGTGGGCCAGGCCCAGCGCGCGCGCCAGCTTGTCCATGTCGGCCGCATACACCTGGGTCATGGTCAGCTGGCGGCGGCAGGGCAGGGCCAGCGCCGTGCCGTCTTTGAGCCCGAGTTCGATCGATTGGCGGGCGCTGCACGCCTGGAGCAGCGCCGGCATGGCGTGCGGGCTGCCGAATACCGGCTGCCCTTCCACCTGCAGCACTTCGATATCGTTGCGCACGGCCTGGCAGCCGGCCATCGCATCCACCAGCAGCCGGCCCTGCGACATGGCCGGCGTCATGCTGCTTTTGCCGCCGCAGTCATCCTGCACCAGCCGGGTCAAGGCGCGGTAGAGCATGGCGTCCAGCTGCGACTGGCCCGGCACACCCGGCCTGGCCAGGCCGGTCGCCTGCAAGACTGCCGCCCACTGCTCTCGCAGCGGCGCCTGCTGTTCAAGGATGGCCGGCAGGACGCTCGGCGTGCACGGCGCCGCACCGCATTCCATCGCTTGCGCAAAGCCTGGTTTGCGGCCCGCGCGCAGCTGCCGGTAGAAATCGTCGATGCGGCCGATGGCCGTGCCCTTGCCCTGGCGTGCCGCCAGCGCGTACACATAGGCCGGCAGGCCGCACGCATACTCCAGCCGGTTCGCGCCGATTTCGCCGGGCTTCAGGTCGCGCCAGGCGCGCTCGCCGGCCACCACCAGGCAGGTGGCCAGGGCGTCGTCCAGCTGGCGGCCGGCCTGCGCGGGCGTGAGCCAGCCTGCGCGCAGCGCAACCATCCAGCGCAGGAACTCGCCGCCGCCCTCATGGATCAGGCGCGCATCGGGGTAGCCGTCCACCGCATCGCGCATCTGGAAGCGATGGGCCATCTCGTGCGTTACCAGTACATCCAGCCTGAGCGCATCCTCCTCGCTTGCCACCTCCGGCCAATTGAACAGGGACAGGTGCAGGATGTCGCCCGCATTGCCGCCGATGTTCGGCCCGCCCGGCTCGCGCGCCAGCGTGGCGGCGATAATCGGGCGCTTGTAGCGCGCATGCGGCATGGCCTTGCGCAACGCGGCTTCCGTGCCGTCGGCGCGCTGGCGGATCTGCGCCACGGTGGCCGCGTCCCGCGCCGGGTCAAAGTAATCCAGGCCATGCTTGCCGCGCGCCCGCGGCTTCGGGAACAGCAGTGCCGGCGCATCCGCATCGACGGCGGCCCGGCCCTGGTGCAGCTTGAACCTGGTGGCGATGCTGCCGGGGGCCGAGAAGCTGTACTGCACCGGCCCGCATTCCGCGCCCACGGCGTAGTTGGACATGTGGGCGTAAATCGCCTCGCCGGTCGGGAACGAGCCAGGGTAGCCGGCGACTTTGTCGCTGGTGGCCGGTACGCGGAAGGACAGCACCTGGCAGCTTGCGGTGCCGCGCACCAGCTGGTCGCCGCCGGCAATGCCGCAGTTTTCAAGCGGCTGCCAGCGCGCGCGGATCTGGCCGGCCCAGGGGCCGTGCTTCAGGAAGGATAGCCCGCTGCAGCTGGCGGGCAGCGCGTAGTTGACCTGCAGCGCATCCGGCGCGGCCAGGCCGACTTCAACCCGGACCTCGGCGGCCGCCTGGCCTGCCGCCAGCGTCAGGGCGGCAGCGACGATCAATCGGTTCATGGCGTCTCTTATCATCAAGGGACGCCAAGATTATCATATTGATAATTTTGCCCGCTAGCGCAGCACCAGCACCGGCAGATGCGTATGGGCCAGCACTTTCTGCGTTTCACTGCCGAGGAAAAGCTTGTTCAAGCCCTTGCGGCCGTGCGAAGCCATCAGGATGATGTCGCAGTGCCGCTCTTCCGCTGTCTTCACGATCACTTCATAGGGGTTGACAGCCTCGCCCAGCACCGCATCGCACGGCACGCCGGCAGCGGTGGCGGCGGCCACCACCTTGTCCAGCCCCGCTTCGACGCTGCGCCGCATTTCGCGGTCGTACAGCCCGGCATCCGGCAGCATGGCGGCATCCGCCAGCGGCGCAACAGGCAGTGGCAGGACCACGGATACCGCCGTAATGCGGGCGCCGTGGATCCTGGCGAATTCAATGGCAGTCTGGGCGGCCCGCTCCGACAGTTGCGAGCCATCGGTGGGCAGCAGGATCGACTTGAACATGGCATCCTCCAGCGAGGCAGTGGTCAAGCCAAGTTTAAGGCGCAGGGGTGGCCGGCGGCGCACGCAAGGTTTTCGAGCAGGCTGCCGCAATCGCCAGGGCCACGCCGCCGGCGCCAATCCAGCCCAATGCGGCGCGGATGCCCAGGTGCTCGCCGGCATAGCCGGCCGCCAGTGCGCCCAGCGGCGCGATGGCAATGGTCAGGAAACGCATGGACGAAGTCATGCGACCCAGGAATGCATCCGGCGTCACCTGCTGCCGCAGCGCGATATACGGCATGAAATACATCATCACCCCGCAATCGAAGAAGAAGGTCAGCAGCGCGCAGGCGGCCACGGTCACGCCCTGGTTACCCAGCATGTCGGGCCGCAGCAGCGGCATGGCGACAAAGCCGGCCGTGGTCACCACCATGCCCAGCAGGGCCGCGTTGCCCTGGCCCACGCGGCGTGTCACGGGCTTCAGCAGCAGGCCGCTGGCCAGCACGCCCATGCCGCCCAGCACCTGCACCGCGCCCAGCGTGCCTGCATTCAGCTTGAGTTCGCGCAGCATGTACAAGGTGCACAGCGCGGCGTAGCCGTAAAACAGCAGGTGCCAGGCGGCGGCGCTCCAGGCCAGGGTGCGCAGCAGCGGCTGGCGCCAGATAAACAGCAGACCTTCCTGCACGTCGCGCAGCGGATGCTTGTCGGACGGCGGCGGCAGCGGCTCCTCAATCGGCACGCGCCGCAGCAGCAGCGCCGACACGGCAAAGCCCAGCGCGTTGACCACCAGCGCGAACGGCGCCGTCAGCCATTGCACCAGCAGCCCGCCCAGGCCCGGCGCCACCAGCCGCGCCACCGAATCGGTCAGGGTCAGCCGCGATTGCGCATCGACCAGCTTATCGCGCCCGACAATGCGGGTCAGCAGGATTTGTTCAGCGCCGCCGCCCAGCACCGAGCAGCAGCCTTGCACTGCACAGACCACGTAAATCCAGGGCATCGACAGCACGCCCAGCGCCCAGGCCGCGGGAATGCTGGCCAGCGACAAGGTTTGCGCGATCTTGCAGGCGACCAGGATGGGTTGCTTGCGGCTGCGGTCGAGCCATACGCCGGCGGGCAGGGCCAGCAGCGCAAAGGGGATCGCCTGGAAGGCGCTGGCAAGACCCATCTGCGCCGGCGTCGCATGCAGCAGCAGGACTGAACACAGGGGCAGGGCAAGGGCGCCGATGTAGGCGCCGGAACCGGAGATGATGCTGCTCAGCCAATACAGGCGGAAGGCGGGATCATTTACCAGTGCATCGCGGCGGAAGGCTGAATACATCCCGGGAACTATAGCAGCCCCTCCGGCCGAGCGGCTACAATCGGCGCAGTACCGATTAACTCACCGTTACCCAATAGAGGAGATTTCGATGGAATACCAGGATTTGCTCGTCGAAGTGCACGATAAAGTGGCACTGATCCGCTTGAACCGCCCGAAGGCGCTGAACGCCCTGAACGACAATATGATGAACGAGCTGGGCGAGGCATTCGCCAAGTTCGAGAAAGATCCGGCGATCCACGTCATCGTGCTGACCGGTAGCGAAAAGGCGTTCGCCGCCGGCGCCGACATCGCGGCGATGAAGGACTACACCTACCAGGACACCCATCGCGACAACTATATTGGCCGTAACTGGGAGCACATCCTGAAAGTGCGCAAGCCGGTGATCGGCGCCGTGTCCGGCTTTGCCCTGGGCGGCGGCTGCGAGCTGGCCATGATGTGCGACTTCCTGGTGGCGGGCGATAACGCCAAGTTCGGCCAGCCGGAAATCAAGGTCGGCGTCACCCCGGGCGCCGGCGGTACCCAGCGCCTGCCGCGCACCATCGGCAAAGCCAAGGCCATGGACATGCTGCTCACGACCCGCATGATCGACGCCGCCGAAGCCGAGCGCATCGGCCTGGTGTCGCGCGTGGTCCCGGCAGACAAGCTTATTGAAGAGGTGCTGGAAATCGCCAAGGGCATCGCCCAGATGCCGGTTTCTGTTGCCATGCAGATCAAGGATTGCGTCAACCGCGCCTTCGAAACCACCCTGAGCGAAGGCGTCAACTACGAGCGCCGCCTGTTCCACGCCGGCTTCGGCACGCCAGCCCAGCGTGAAGGCATGTATGCCTTCCTGGAGAAGCGCGCACCGAACTTCGACGGCCTGTGATTTGTTTGGCGCCGCCCTTGCGGGCGGCGCCCCCCATTGGTATAGTTTCGTCCCGCGCAACGACGCGCAAGCGACGAAGCGAGAAAAAGATGGGGTTGTCGAGTTATACGAAACACGGCATAA
>NZ_JAYSCO010000054.1:0-39359 GCF_041914865.1 Pseudoduganella sp.
GCTGGGATTGTCTCCAGCACAACTGCGCGCGGAAGGCTTGAGGTAGATCAAAAGTGCGCTGTGGGTGTCCGAATGTCAGACCTGACCCCGAATTTAACAAGCGGCTAAGGGGCGGCGGCTTAAGGTAAAATAGCGGTCTTTCCAATTATGACCCTTGAGTAACCAATGCTGAAATTCAACCGTCTGGAAGACCTGGTGGCGTCCAATGCGCTGCAAGGCAAGCGCGTCTTTATCCGTGCAGATCTGAACGTGCCGCAGGACGATGCGGGCAATATCACCGAAGATACCCGCATTCGTGCTTCGATTCCGGCGATTAAGGCAGCCTTGGGCGCTGGCGCCAAAGTCATGGTGACCTCCCACCTGGGCCGTCCGACCGAGGGCGAATTCAAGCCGGAAGACAGCCTGGCGCCGATCGCCAAGCGTATGTCCGAGCTGCTGGGCCAGCCGGTCGAACTGAAGCAGAACTGGGTCGATGGCGTGGAAGTGGCCGCCGGCCAGGTGGTCCTGCTGGAAAACTGCCGCGTCAACAAGGGTGAAAAGAAGAATTCCGATGAGCTGGCCGAGAAGATGGCCAAGCTGTGCGATGTGTACGTGAACGATGCCTTCGGCACCGCGCACCGCGCCGAGGCGACCACCCATGGTATCGCCAAGTTCGCGCCGATCGCTTGCGCCGGCCCGCTGCTGGCCGCTGAGCTGGATGCGCTGGGCAAGGCCCTGGGCGCGCCGGCCCGTCCGCTGCTGGCCATCGTGGCTGGTTCCAAAGTGTCGACCAAGCTGTCGATCCTGAAATCGCTGGCCGATAAGGTGGATAACCTGATCGTCGGCGGCGGCATCGCCAACACCTTCATGCTGGCTGCCGGCCTGAAGATCGGCAAGTCGCTGGCGGAAGCCGACCTGGTGGCCGAAGCCAAGGCGATCATCGACCTGATGGCTGCCCGTGGCGCGCAGGTGCCGATCCCGGAAGACGTGGTGTGCGCGAAGGAGTTTTCGCCTACCGCTGCGGCGACCGTGAAAGCCGTCGCGGACGTGGCTGACGATGACATGATCCTGGATATCGGTCCTAAGACCGCTGCCAAGCTGGCCGCGCAGATCGCGGAAGCCGGCACCATCGTCTGGAACGGTCCGGTCGGCGTGTTCGAGTTCGACCAGTTTGGCGAAGGCACCAAGACCCTGGCCATGGCCATCGCCAATTCCAAGGGCTTCTCCATCGCCGGCGGTGGCGACACCCTGGCGGCGATTGCCAAGTACGCGATCACCGACAAGATCGGCTATATCTCCACCGGCGGCGGCGCGTTCCTGGAGTTCCTGGAAGGCAAGACCCTGCCGGCAGTGGAAATCCTGGCGCAACGCGCGCAGTAACACGGTAAAAGGCGCCCGCAAGGCGCCTTTTGAACTTTTTTAAGCTCAACACGAAGGAAACCTTCATGGCACGTGGTACCAAGATCGTCGCAACTATCGGCCCGGCATCGACCGACCTGAATATCCTGATCCAGATGATCAAGGCGGGTGTGGATGTGGTCCGTCTGAACTTCTCGCATGGCAAGGCGCAGGACCATATCGACCGCGCTGCGCTGGTGCGCAAGGCGGCTGCGGAGTGCGGCAAGGAAGTGGCGATCATGGCTGACATGCAGGGTCCGAAGATCCGTATCGGCAAGTTCGAGAACAACAAGATCGAGCTGGCCAAGGGCGACAAGTTCATCCTGGATGCGAAGTGGGGCGAGAACGGCGAACTGGGCAACCAGGAGCGCGTGGGCCTGGACTACAAGAGCCTGCCAACCGACGTGAAGGCGGGCGATGTGCTGCTGCTGAACGATGGCCTGATCGTGCTGATCGTGGACAAGATCGTCGGTTCCGAGATTTACACCACCGTGAAGATCGGCGGCGAGCTGTCCAACAACAAGGGCATCAACCGCCAGGGCGGCGGCCTGACCGCGCCGGCCCTGACCGCGAAAGACATGGAGGACATCAAGACCGCGATGTCGTTCCAGGCCGATTACCTGGCCATCTCCTTCCCGAAAAACGCCACCGATATGGAAATGGCGCGCCAGCTGGCCAATATCGCCGGCGAGCCGTTCGGCTTCAAGCCGATGATGATCGCCAAGATCGAGCGTGCCGAGGCTATCCCGGCGCTGCAGGAAATCCTGAACGCGTCGGACGGCATCATGGTGGCGCGCGGCGACCTGGCGGTGGAAGTGGGCAACGCGGCCGTGCCGGCGCTGCAGAAGCGCATGATCCGCATGGCGCGCGAGTCGAACAAGATTGCGATCACCGCGACCCAGATGATGGAGTCGATGATCTTCAACGCCGTGCCAACCCGCGCCGAAGTGTCGGACGTGGCCAACGCGGTGCTGGACGGTACCGATGCCGTGATGACCTCGGCCGAGACCGCGTCCGGCAAGTATCCGGTGGAAACCGTGGAAATGATGGCCGCCATCTGTACCGAGGCTGAAGGTTCCGAATACAACAAGCAGGAAGCGGACTTCCTGAACGCCCGCTTCACCCGTATCGACCAGTCGATCGCATACGGCGCCCTGTTCACCGCGCACCACCTGCGCGTGAAGGCGATTGTGGCCCTGACCGAATCCGGCTCCACCGCGCTGTGGATGAGCCGCCACAATATCGACACCCCGATTATTGCGCTCACGCCGAGCACCACCACCCAGCGTAAGCTGGCTTTGTACCGCAATGTCTGCACTTACCAGCTGATGCAGGACGCGCCGACCGACGTCGTGCTGCGCGCCGCGGAAGACCTGCTGGTGAAACAGGGCATCGCCCAGAAGGGCGATATGATTGTGGTTACCTGGGGTGCGCCGATGGGCAAAGTGGGCGGCACGAACGCGCTGCGTATCGTGAAAGTGGGTGAGTTCACCCACCGCGCCGACACCGCGCGTTAAGCGGCGGTTTCTAACGATTTCTTTATTGTTTGGAGTAATACCATGTCCCTCGTATCCATGCGTCAACTGCTGGACCACGCCGCTGAACACGGCTATGGCATCCCGGCTTTCAACGTTAACAACCTGGAACAAGTGCAGGCCATTATGGCCGCTGCCGATGCGGTCAACGCGCCGGTGATCATGCAAGCTTCGGCTGGCGCGCGCAAGTACGCTGGTGAAGCTTTCCTGCGTCACCTGATCGACGCTGCCATCGAAGCCTACCCGCACATCCCTGTCGTCATGCACCAGGACCACGGCCAGTCGCCGGCAGTCTGCATGGCCGCGATCCGCTCCGGCTTCTCCTCCGTGATGATGGACGGCTCGCTGATGGCTGACGGCAAGTCCGTCGCTTCCTACGAGTACAACGTGGAAGTGTCGAAGGAAGTGGTGAAGTTCTCCCACTCCATCGGCGTGACCGTGGAAGCGGAACTGGGTGTTCTGGGCTCGCTGGAAACCATGAAGGGCGACAAGGAAGACGGCCACGGCGCGGAAGGCACCATGACCCGCGAACAGCTGCTGACCGACGTGGCGCAGGCTGCCGACTTCGTGCAGAAGACCCAGTGCGACGCGCTGGCGATCGCTATCGGCACCTCGCACGGCGCCTACAAATTCACCCGCAAGCCAACCGGCGACATCCTGGCCATCGACCGCATCAAGGAAATCCACGCCCGCATCCCTAACACCCACCTGGTGATGCACGGTTCCTCCTCCGTGCCGCAGGAACTGCTGGCGATCATCCGCGAATTCGGCGGCGACATGAAGGAAACCTACGGCGTGCCTGTGGAAGAAATCCAGGAAGGCATCCGTCACGGCGTGCGCAAGATCAATATCGACACCGATATCCGCCTGGCCATGACCGCCGCCGTGCGTAAGTACATGTTCGAGAACCCATCGAAGTTCGACCCGCGCGACTTCCTGAAGCCGGCCCGCGCCGCTGCGGAAGAAGTCGTGAAGGCACGCTTCCTGGCGTTCGGCTGCGAAGGCCGCGCGTCGCTGATCAAGCCGATTCCGCTGGAGAAGATGGCTGAGCGTTACAAGGCCGGCGAGCTGGCCCAGATCGTTAAGTAATCAACCCCGGTAAAGCGGGTCTGACCCAAGGGTCAGACCCCCGGCCCGCGACCGCCGCGTCATACAGGGTCTGACCCTTGGGTCAGACCCAGGTTTACCGGGTTCAAAAATCTCAAGATACTCCCGCCATGAACAGCCTGTACAAATCCTCCATCAAATCCCTCCCCCTGCTCGGCCACGGCAAAGTGCGCGACAACTACGCCGTTGGCGACGACAAGATCCTGATCGTCACCACCGACCGCCTGTCCGCCTTCGACGTCGTGATGAACGAACCGATCCCTGGCAAAGGCATGGTCCTGAACCAGATGACCGACTTCTGGTTCGAGAAACTGGGCCACATCGTCCCCAACCACCTGACCGGCGTTGCCCCGGAATCCGTGGTGGCAGCCGACGAAGTAGACCAGGTGAAAGGCCGCGCAGTGGTAGCAAAGCGCCTGAAGCCGATCCTGGTGGAAGCGGTTGTACGCGGCTACATCATCGGCTCTGGCTGGAAAGACTACCAGTCCACCGGCTCCATCTGCGGCATCAAGCTGCCGGAAGGCCTGCAGCAAGCCGACAAGCTGCCGCAGCCAATCTTCACCCCGGCCGCCAAAGCCGACCTGGGTGAGCACGACGAAAACATCTCCTTCGAAGAGATGGAAAAGAAAATCGGCGCCGAACTGGCCGCCAAGATCCGCGACATCGCGATCCAGCTGTACACCACCGCCGCCGACTATGCCGCTACCAAGGGCATCATCATCGCCGACACCAAGTTCGAGTTCGGCCTGGACGACAACGGCGTCCTGCACCTGATGGACGAAGTGCTGACCGCCGACTCCTCGCGCTTCTGGCCAGCCGACTCCTACCGCCCAGGCATCTCGCCGCCGTCCTTCGACAAGCAGTTCGTGCGCGACTACCTGGAAACCCTGAAGGACTGGAACAAGGCCCCGCCGGCGCCAGCCCTGCCAGCGGAAGTGATCGAAAAAACCCAGGCCAAGTACTTCGAAGCCATCGAACGCCTGACCGGCGAGAAGCTGAAGGTATAAGCCATGTCCGAGAATAAGCCAATGAGCAAACCACTGGTCGGCATCATCATGGGCTCGTCCTCGGACTGGGACGTGATGAAGAACGCCGTCGACATGCTGCAGCAGTTCGGCGTGCCGTATGAAGCGCAAGTGATCTCCGCCCACCGCATGCCGGACGAAATGTATGCCTACGCCAAGAGCGCGCGCGAGCGCGGCCTGCGTGCCATCATCGCCGGCGCCGGCGGCGCGGCCCACCTGCCGGGCATGGTCGCTGCCATGACCATCGTGCCGGTACTGGGCGTGCCTGTGCCGTCCAAGTACCTGCGCGGCGAAGACTCGCTGCTGTCCATCGTGCAGATGCCGAAGGGCGTGCCGGTGTCGACCTTCGCCATCGGCGAGGCCGGCGCCGCCAACGCGGGCCTGACTGCCGTGGCCATCATCGCCACCACCGACGACGCGCTGGCTGGCAAGCTGGAACAATTCCGCGCTTCCCAGACCGCGGCTGCGAAAGCGATGGTACTGCCGGTATGAGTAATGTGAAGAACCCTCCAGCGTGGCTGGGCGTGATGGGCGGCGGCCAGCTTGGCCGCATGTTCGCGCACGCCGCGCAGAGCATGGGCTACAACGTGGCCGTGCTGGAGCCGGCGGCGGACTGCCCTGCGGGGCAGGCGGCCAATCGCCTGATCCAGGCCGGCTACAGCGATGTGGCGGGACTGGATGCACTGGCTGCGCAATGCGTGGCCGTCACCACCGAGTTCGAGAACGTGCCGGCCGACAGCCTGTCGCGCCTGGCGCAATCGGTTTTCGTGGCGCCCAATGCGCACGGCGTGTCCGTGGCGCAGGACCGCATCGCGGAAAAGAGCTTCTTCGTCGCTTCCGCCGCCAAGTCGGGCGTGATGCCGGCGCCGCACAAGGTCATCGCTACTGACGCCGATATCGACGCCATCAGCGAAGACCTGCTGCCAGGCATCCTGAAGACGGTCCGCATGGGCTATGACGGCAAGGGCCAGGTCCGTGTGAAATCGCGCGAGGACGTGCGCGCCGCCTTCGACTCCATGGGCAAGGTCACCTGCCTGCTGGAGAAGATGCTGCCGCTGGCGTACGAGGTATCCGTGCTGACCGCGCGTGGCGCCGACGGCAAATCGGTGGTCTACCCGATCGCCGAAAACGTGCACCGCGACGGCATCCTGTTCACCACCACGGTGCCGGGCCCGAACATCACCGCCGACTGCGCCGCCAAGGCGCAGCACGCCGCGCAGGCGCTGGTGGCGGAGCTGGGCTATGTGGGCGTGCTGTGCATCGAGTTCTTCGTGCTGGCGGACGGTTCGCTGGTCGTGAACGAGATGGCGCCGCGTCCGCACAACAGCGGCCACTACACCATCGACGCCTGCGTCACCAGCCAGTTCGCACAACAGGTGCGCGCCATGGCCGGCCTGCCGCTGGGCGATGTGCGCCAGCATTCGCCGGCTGTCATGCTCAACATCCTGGGCGACATCTGGTACGAAGGCGAGGGCGACCAGGTACGCGAACCGGCGTGGGACAAAGTGCTGGCGCTGCCAGGCGCCAACCTGCACCTGTACGGCAAGGAAGAGCCGCGCCGTGCGCGTAAAATGGGCCACCTGACCTTCGTCGCCCCGACGCTGGCGCAAGCGCAGCAGCAGCACAGCGCCGCCTGCGCCATCCTGGGTATCGAGCCATGACCGACGCTGCATCTCGCGCCCTGGCCGCCGCAGCGGCCGCGCCAGCCGACATCGCCGCCGCCGCTGCGGCGCTGGAGGCGGGCGCGCTGGTCGCATTCCCAACCGAGACCGTGTACGGCCTCGGTGCGGACGCGGAAAACCCGGCAGCCGTGGCGAAGATCTACGCCGCCAAAGGCCGCCCGCAAGACCACCCCGTGATCGTGCACGTCGCCCCCGGCGCCGATATCGATTACTGGACCACCGACGTACCGGATGAAGCGCGCGCGCTGGTCAAGCATTTCTGGCCCGGCCCGCTGACCCTGATCCTCAAGCGCAACGCCCACATTCCCGACGCCGTCTCCGGCGGCCAGGACACGGTCGGCATCCGCTGCCCGTCGCACCCGGTGGCCATGCAGCTGCTGCAAGCTTTCAAAGGCGGCAAGGGCGGCGTGGCGGCGCCCTCGGCCAACAAATTCGGCAACGTCAGCCCGACCACGGCGCAGCACGTGCGCGACGAGTTCCACGACGAAGTGGGGCAGGGCAATGTGATCGATGCCGTGCTCGATGGCGGCTCCAGCCAGGTGGGCATTGAATCGACCATCCTCGACATGTCGCGCCTGGCCACGCACGGCCCGGTGCTGCTGCGTCCCGGCCACATCAGCGCGCAGCAGATCGCCGACGTGATCGGCGCCATGCCGCGCCAGCCCGACCAGGCCGCCCCGCGCGCGTCCGGCACGCTGGAATCGCACTATGCACCGAAAGCGCCGGTGGCGTTGTTGCCCACTGGCGACATCGAAAAAACCCTTGCGGAACTCAAGCTGCGAGGGCGTAGTGCAGCGCTGATCCATTACTCGCCATTCCCCGGCGTACACCCAAATGTCGCGCTGCCTGCCGAGCCAAAGGGGTATGCTTATGGTGTGTATGCCGCGTTGCGCGCGATGGACCAGCAACAGGTTGAGCTGATCCTGGTGGAAGCACCACCGGGCGGCGATGCCTGGCTGGGCGTCAACGACCGCCTGCGCCGCGCCGCCTTCGGTTCGACCGGCATCATTGAACGTTTCCTGACGACGTAACCGCAGCGGGGCCGCCCGCCTCCTGCGCAAGCGAGGAGGCAGCCATGTCCCGCAACCCGCCGAACGACCCGGCGCGCCCCGCGCGCACCGCTATACCCGCGCCGGCAACGGCCATCGCGCCCGCCGCCGTCGCGGCGCCTGGCACGGCTGCCATGCGCGCCGCCTTCGGCGTCCCGGCGGCGGCCTTCACCCTGGCCGCAGCACTGCTGGCCATCGCACCGCTTGCCGCCGCCGAATCCTCCTCCGGCGCGCGCGCCATGCTGTCGGGGCCCGAGCGCGGCACCTTGCTCGCCGGCCCCACGCTATCGCGCATCGAGACCGGCGTCTTTTCGACCTCCAAACGCATCGCCCCCGCCATGCTGGCCGAGGCGCTGGACAAGGCCGGCGACGCCCTGGCCGAGGTGGCCGGCAAGCCGCGCTGCACCATCACCACCTACAGCCTGCGCTACAGCACCATCGGCGGCGGTGGCGAACCGACCGACGCCAGCACCGCCCTGATCCTGCCCTCCGGCAGCGACCCGCTCTGCCAGGGGCCGCGCCCGGTGCTGCTGTACGCGCACGGCACCGCCACCGCCAAAGACCACAATATGGCCCGCCTGCGCGGCGAAGCCAAGCTGGTGGCCGCGCTGTTCACCGCGCAAGGCTATATCGTGGTCGCGCCGAATTACGCCGGATATGAAGGCTCCTCGCTGCCCTACCACCCCTACCTGAACGCCGAACAGCAGGCCGCCGACATGACCGACGCCCTGCGCGCTGCCCGCGCCGCCATGCAGAAGCTGAAAATCCAGCCCGGCCCGCAGCTGTTCCTGGCCGGCTATTCACAGGGCGGCCACGTCGCGCTGGCCACCCAGCGCGCCATGCAGCAAGGCGGCGAATTCAATGTCACCGCGGCCGCCGGCCTGTCCGGCCCCTACGCCATGGCGCGCTTCGGCGACACTGTCTTCGGCGGCCAGCCCAATGCCGGAATCACCCTCTACCTGCCGCTGATCGCCACCTCCGCCCAGCGCGCCGGCGCCGCCATCTACAGCAAGCCGGAAGAGCTGTATGAAAGCCCGTTCGCCAACGGCATTGAAACCCTGCTGCCCAACCAGCTGAAGCCGAAGGAACTGGTCAAGCAGGGCAAGCTGCCCAAACGCGCGCTGTTTGCGCGCGACTCGCAGCCGCAAGCCAGCGGCGCCGCCGCCTACTTCAGCAGCCCGCACCTGGTGCGCACCAGCTACCGCGAAGCCTACCTGCAGGACCTGGCCGCCCACCCGTGCGACGACGGCAGCTGCACGCCGGCCCACAACCTGCGCAAATGGATGCTGAAGAACGACTTGCGCAACTACACGCCGCAAAGCCCGCTGCTGCTATGTGGCGGCAGCAAAGACCCCGCGGTGCCGTTCTTCAATGCCACCGCCACCGCGGAGTATTTCAGCCGGCACGGCGCGCCGCCAACCGTGGTCGACCTGGAAGAGCAGGGCGCGCCCGACGACTTCGGCTTGCCGCGCCGCGCCTTCGCCCTGATCCGCGAGGAGGTGGCGCGGCGGGCGCAGGAGGAAGCGGCCAAGTCCGGTCGCAGCGTGCAGGAGCTGATGCTGGAGGGCTACCATGCCCGCATGGCGGGCGCCCCCTGCCTGCTGGCCGCGCGCCGCTACTTCGACGCACTGTTGACCAAGCCCGAGGTGTTGGCAACGCATTAAGCTGCTAAGATCGCCACCCTATGGCGATCGAAAAATCACAGTCAGGGCTGGCCGCCTCCTATGCGTACTTCGCGACCTACGGTATGGAGCGCCTGGACGGCCTGGGCTACAGCTACTTTTCCGGCCTCACCGCGAGCGAGGCCGAAGAGGCGTGGAACTTCCTGCTCGATGATTTCGCCTTGTCTTCCGAACGCATCACCGGCTTATTCAATCTCGATTTTGCACGGGCCACGGCCCTGTTCAAGGAAGCGCTTGAGCGCCCCATGGCCACTTCGCCCTATCCGGCTGCGCAAGCACTCCTGCCTCGTGCGTGTTCTATTCAGGCGTTCATGACGATGCATGGCATGACGTTTGACAGGAAAGGCCGCGTCTGCAGGTCTATCTACCGGGGCCTTAGGGATGATCCGGAAGAGAAGACCGCAGCGATCAGACGCCTGGAGCAGCGCAATGACAGCGGCTTTTGAAGTCTTCATGCAGCAGTACCGGATGACCGGCAGCGAGAAAGCGGACGGCTATAGCCGGGATGCTTTTCTGGGCCTGGACGATGAGGAAAAGGAAACCGTCTTCGGACTTTTGTTGAATGAGCTTCCATTTTCTGCCGAATGGCTGTTCTTCCTGGACCGCGAGAAGGCGATAGCCGTTGCGAAAGTGGAGGAGACCAGGCTGCGGCGGGACGCTTATGCGCACGCCTACATGATCCAGGAGCAGTTGCTGCGGCACACAGGTGAATTGGTCTACCAGCGTCATATGCTCGAAGACTATCCGCACTATGCCGCTTACTTGAAGCCACATCTCATTTCGGCCGTGGGCCGCACGCCACAGAATAGCGATACCAGCGCCTTCCTGCGGCAAGTGATCCTGACCGATGCGGATGAACATGCCGTCGCGCGCGCAGCGTGGGTATTGTCGTCCGGGCTGCCGGTGCGCGATAAAGAGACCCGTGATCGCCTGATCGACGGCGTACGAAGCATGGCGGGCAAGACCATCGCCCTCGCCCAGTTTGACGGTACCGCGCAGCTGCTCGAAATCCAGTTTGCCACCGGCGAGCGGCAACTTGTCGCAGCCCAACAGGTGGCGCCGGAGAAGATCGCGTTCGGGCTGTACGACACGGAAACCGTGGCCCTGGTCGCGACCCCGGGCGGCCCGCTGCTGGTATTGGACCAGGCCTTCTATCGCCCCGCCATCGGCGCGACCGTGGCGGAGCTGCTGGACGAAGGCGACAGTTCCCGATTCCGCCTACTTCATGCGGGCAAACTGGTTTTCGAGCTCGTCTACGAGGCAAAGTTCGGAACTGGACTGCATCCCTACAATCGAAGCCGGGAAGACATCGACTTCTACTTCTGGCTGAAGGGCAAGGTCACCGACCCCGCCTTTTACCAGGCCTACACCAGGGAAATCATCTGCCTGGAGCAGCGAGCTGCTTTAGCAAGGCATTGACCAGCGCAGAGCGGTCGAAGGGATCGTCGGCCAGCACGACATCGGGCTGGAGCAGCGCCGGTTCGCGCCTGCCGGAAGGGCGGTCCAGCACAAAGCGCGGCACCACCACCCCCAGTTTCGTGTTGGGCAGCACATGTTCCTTCTGGGTGCCGCCGGTCTGGCGCACATAGGCATAGCCGCCCGCGCCGACCAGCTTCGCGAAGCCATGGTCCTGTACCGTGTTGCTGAACAGGACGGCCGACGAATACGTCATATCGCCCACCAGCACGAATACCTTGCCGCCGAAGTGCAGGGGATGTCCGGGCTCCGGCTGGACCCAGCTGTCCACGTTGCCGTGCACCACGTCACCCACTTTTTCGCCCGGGCCGGCGCGCCCTTCCAGCACCTTTTTCACGTAGCTGGAACCGTTGCGGAAAGGCTTGTCCGCGATGTAGCGCAGGATGCCGGTCTTCCACATATCGTCATCGCCGCCGCCGTTCTCGCGTATGTCGATCAGCAAGGTGCGCGCGCCGGCATCGCGCAGCGTGGTGAAGGCGCGCTCGGTGAAGGCGTAGAACTGCTGCTTGTCCGGCCACGAGAAGGCGTTGACCGTCAGCAGGCCCGCTCCACCGGGCAGCATGCGGAACTGGAAGGTCTCGTCGAACGATATGTCGCCCGCCATCACGGCAGGCGTTGCCGTCGCTGCGGCAACCGCCAGCGGTTTGCCGCCCACGCCAAGCGTGAAGCTGTCCTTCGCGCCATAGGTCTTCCAGTAATACAGCCAGAAGCGGCGCTCCAGCAGCTTGTTGCGGAAGACCGGCGTATCGCCGTGCACCAGCGCGCCGAGTTCGGCCAGCACGCGCGCAGTCGGCACGCCGTCGATGCTCTCCACTTCACGCCCCGCTTGTGTCGACGCGCCGCCGCCCAGCGCCGCGACGATGACCAGCCGCCCCTGGCGGTCGATGCTCACTTCAAACGGGAACAGCTTGCCGCCCGCCGCCAGGTGCGCGCGCGCTTCGCCACGCCAGTCCGGCAAAATCACGCCCAGGTGGGCATCGTTGAAGACCGGGTTCATCGCCGCCATCGCCCGCCATGCCTCGTCGCGCGAGAGCGGCTGCCTGAGCCGCTCCTGTGCCGCAGCGAAGGCCTGCTCATAGGCCTGCCGGCCGGAGCGCAAGGCTGGCTCGGGATGCGTGTTCTCAATGGCGTGCCGCACGAACTGCAAATCCTGCTGCAGCTGCGCAGGTGTGAAGCGGACAGTTTCAGCGTGGGCGGTTGCGCCGTACAGCGCGGTAGCGCCAGCCAGGGCGAGGAGCAGGTGAGGGATTTTCATTGCATGAATTATAAGGGGTGGGCCGGCCTGATGCGCGGCGGCGACAGTAACGAAGAATCCGCTTGTAACCAAGATTCAAGCGCTGGCATATTGGATCGGCTGAGCAATCCCTCAGGAGACCCAATGCGCCACTCCATACTTGCCATGTGCGCCATGGCGGCGGCAGTGCTTGCCGCATGCGGCGGCAACGGCCCGCGTCCCGGTGAACAAATCCCGCGGCTGAAGTTCTCGGCCCAGGTTTCCTTCGGCGACAATATCTCGGATGTCGGCACCTACAAGGTGGGTGCGATTGCCGCCATGGGCGGCGGCACCTTCACCATCAACGGCAACAACACGGCCACCCATCCGGCGCTGACGGGCAAGAACTGGTCGGAGCTGATCGCCACGCAACTGGGCTTGCCCGCGCCATGCCCGGCCGTGACCGGCCTCGATGGCGACCCCGCCTCAGGCTTCAGCGTGCCGGTGCAAGCGCGGCCCAATTGCTACGCCTACGCGCAGGGCGGCGCGCGCGTGTCCAACCCCGTCGGCGAAGGGCACAAAGCCACCGGCAGCCCGCTGGGCGCGCTGACCTGGCCCTTCACCACCCAGGTGCAGAATCACCTCAGCAACGTCGGCGGCAAGTTCAAGGGCGATGAGATTGTCTTTGTCTCGATCGGCAATATCGACCTGATGTTCGGCCTGACGGAACTGGCCAGCAACGCCACCGCCGCCGGCCTGGCCGCAGGGCGCGCCGCCTTCGCCACCAGCCTCGCCAGCCAGCTGGCCGCCGGCGCCCCCGACCCGGCCAGCGCCGCGCAAAGCATCGGCGCCGCCATGGCCGCCGAGGCCGCGCGGTCCGGCAGCGACGACAACAGCATCGTGCTGGCGGCGGTGAACGCCGCCGTCCTGGCCGGCAACGCCGCCGCCGCCGCGCCCGCCGTGTTCGGACCGATGGCCGCCAAGGCACAAGCCGACGCCGCCACCGCCGGCGCCAATGCCGGCAATGCCTATGCCGCCGCCCAGGGCCCCGTGCTGGTGCAAGCCATGACCCGCACCGCCGGCGACATCGTCAGCATCGTGAAAGGCCAGCTGATCGGCAACGGCGCCAACTACGTGGCCGTGCTCAACATGCCCGACGTCTCCAGTTCACCGGCCGGCCAGGCGCAGCCGGCCAGCACGCGCGCCCTGATCGACACCATCGTCAAGAGCTTCAACGACACCCTGGCCGCCGGCTTCGCAGGCGAAGGTAAAGTGCTGGTAATCGACTCCTTCGCCAACAGCCGCGACCAATTCACCAACCCCACCCCCTACGGCCTGACCAACAACAAAGACCCGGCCTGCGACCTGAGTCCCGCCAGGAACCCGCTGGGCAGCGCACTGGTATGCAATGGCAGCAACCTGAAAGCGGGCGACGTCAGCCACTACGCCTACGCCGACCTGGTCAACCCCACGCCCTACCTGCAGCTGCTGCTGGCGCGCCAGGTAGCGGAAAAGCTGATCGCCAAAGGCTGGCTGTAAGCCGGGAAAGGACGAGCCATGACCCCACGCCTCCACCGCGCCATCCTGCTGCCCGCCATGGCGGCGGCGCTGTGCACCGCCCCGTCCGCGCAGGCGCAAGCCAAGGGCGACTGGCTGCTCAAGCTGGGCGCCAACAGGATCACGCCCCACGTCGACTCCGGCACCATGAGCGCCCCCGCCAAGCCAGGCATCAAGGGCGACGTCGGCCCGGACACCAAGCCCGTCCTCACCATCGGCTACATGCTGAACGACAAGCTGAGCGCCGAAGTGCTGCTCGGCGTGCCCTACGAGCACAAGCTGTATGGCGCCGGCAGTGTGGAAGGCATCGGCCAGATTGGCACCTCGGAAGTGCTGCCGCCGACCGTCTTCCTGCACTACCGCCTGTTCGGCCCGCAGATGGCGGTCCGCCCCTACCTTGGCCTCGGCTACAGCTACGTCTACTTCCAGAAAGAGACCGGCTCCGCGCAGATGAGCGCCATGATGAACCCCGGCGGCCCGCCCACCACCTACACGCTCGACTCCAAGCACACGATTTGCCTTGCGCTCGGCGTCTCCGCCAGGTTCAGCGAACGCATCTTCGCCGACCTGATGCTGGTCAAGAGCAAGCTCAAGACCAGCGCCCATTTCAACTCCGGCCAGCAGCTCCCGATCAAGATCGACCCCACCGCCATCAGCCTCTCCCTCGGCTACCGTTTCTGATGTCCGTTTTGGGGTCAGGAAGAAAAGTGGACATTTTGCGGTATCCTGCTGGGCATGAAAAAAATCATGCTCGGCCTTATCGCCCTGTGCCTTAGCACGGCCTCGCTGGCGCAAACCTGCGCTGAATCCCAACCGTGCATGCGCGCCCGCGGCGCAGTGGAAGACTTGGTGCGCATTGTTGCGCCGGACGGTGTGCAGGAGACGTACAAGGCCAGCATCGGTGGCATCGCGCAATGGATCAACGTGCGCGGCCAGGACAAGTCCAACCCCATGATCCTGTTCGTGCACGGCGGCCCGGCCTCGCCCACCATGCCGACCACCTGGCAGTGGCAGCGCCCGGTCGAGGAATACTTCACGGTGGCGCATTACGACCAGCGCGGCGTCGGCAAGACCCTGCGCGCCAATGATGTGGACGCGGTCGCCGAAACCATCCACATCGACCGCTTTGTCGACGACGCCATCGAAGTGGCAGAGCACCTGCGCGCGAAGTATGGCAAGGACAAGCTGATCCTGGCAGGGCATAGCTGGGGCACCATCATCGCCACGCGCGCCGCGCTCAAGCGGCCGGAGTTGTTTCATGCTTACGTTGGCATGGGCCAGGTCGCCAGCGTGCGCGAGAACGAGCGCATCAGCTTCGAATATGGCATGGCCCAGGCCAGGAAGCATGGCAACGCCGAAGCGCTAACGGAGATGGCAGCCATCGCCCCGTATCCTGGCGACCAGCCGATCACGCGCGAACGCATCATCGTCGCCCGCAAATGGCCGCAGTATTACGGCGGCCTGAGCGCATACAGGAGTGATTCCAAGTACTTTTTCTCCGGCCCCATCCTGTCGCCCGAGTACGACCAGTCCGACTGGAAAGCCATCAATGAAGGCAGCCTCCTGACGCTGGGCCGCGTGCTGCAGGAATGGACCGAAGTTGACTTCAGCCAGGTGAAACGGTTCCCAATCCCGATCGTGCAATTCCTCGGCCGCCACGACTACACCACGCCGACCGAGCCGGTCGTTAAATGGATGGCGCAGCTGAAGGCGCCGTACAAGCACAGCGTCTGGTTCGAACGTTCGGCCCACATGATGCCGTGGGAAGAACCGGGCAAGCTGCTGACCAGCCTGCTGACCTATGTGCGCCCGCTTGCAGTCCCTGCTGCGGGCAAGCGCCGCGCTAAGGGATATACGGCCCCTTGACCTCGCCCCAGCCCCATTTGGGCATGGGCTGATCGGGGTCGACGCTGGCGCCGGGCTGCGAGTTGATCACCGCCAGCCGGGAGCCCCATTCCAGGTAGCCCACCAAGGCCGAGCGGAATTCCGGGTCGTCCGGCATGCCCAGCTCATCGGCCGTTTCCAGCAGCAGCGCCACCCAGCGCCGGCGTTTCTCCTGCGTCAGATGGCGCCCCAGGTGCTGCTGCACCATATGCGCGTGACCGCCATGCGCCTCGGAATAGGCGGGCGGCCCACCCAGGACTTCGCCGAGGAAAGCCGCCACATGTGACGGATGCGCGTCATTCATGTGCGCGAACACCTCGCCGAGCAAGGCATCGGCCTTCACATGCTGGTAAAAGCGCGTGGTGAGCCGGTTCAGCGCCGGGCTACCGCCAAGCCACTCATACAAGGTTGGGACAGGATCGTGCGGCATGTCGTCGCTCCATGACGAGGAAGGGATCGTCAGGCATGCTAGCACGCAAAAGAAAGCCCCGCACGCGGCGGGGCTGTTGCTCAAAAAATGGGGTACGTCCCCATTTTTTTACTGGAAGGCTTGGATGCCGGTCATCGCGCGGCCCAGGATCAGGGCGTGGATGTCGTGCGTGCCTTCGTAGGTGTTGACCACTTCCAGGTTCACCATGTGGCGGATGATGCCGAACTCGTCGGAGATGCCGTTGCCGCCCAGCATGTCACGCGCGACGCGGGCGATGTCCAGCGACTTGCCGCAGGAGTTGCGCTTCATGATGGAGGTGATTTCGACGGCGGCCGTGCCTTCGTCTTTCATGCGGCCCAGGCGCAGGCAGCCCTGCAGGCCGAGCGTGATTTCGGTCTGCATGTCGGCCAGCTTCTTCTGCACCAGCTGGTTGGCGGCCAGCGGGCGGCCGAACTGCTTGCGGTCCAGGGTGTACTGGCGGGCGGTGTGCCAGCAGGCTTCCGCCGCGCCCAGCGCGCCCCAGGCGATGCCGTAGCGGGCCGAGTTCAGGCAGGTGAACGGGCCTTTCAGGCCGCGCACGTCCGGGAAGGCGTTTTCTTCCGGGACGAACACTTCGTCCATCACGATTTCGCCGGTGATCGAGGCGCGCAGGCCGAACTTGCCGTGGATGGCCGGGGCGGACAGCCCTTTCATGCCCTTGTCCAGGATGAAGCCGCGGATCGCGCCTTCGTCATCCTTGGCCCATACCACGAACACGTCGGCGACCGGGGAGTTGGTGATCCACATCTTGGCGCCGGTCAGCGAGTAGCCGCCTGGCACCTTCTTGGCGCGGGTGATCATCGAGCCCGGGTCGGAGCCGTGGTTCGGCTCGGTCAGGCCGAAGCAGCCGATCCATTCGCCGGTAGCCAGTTTCGGCAGGTATTTCTGTTTCTGCTCTTCGGTGCCGAATTCATAGATCGGCACCATCACCAGCGAGGACTGCACCGACATCATCGAGCGGTAGCCGGAGTCGACGCGCTCCACTTCGCGCGCGATCAGGCCGTAGGCGACGTAGTTCAGGCCAGGGCCGCCGTATTGTTCCGGGATGGTCGGGCCCAGCAGGCCCAGTTCGCCCATTTCACGGAAGATGGAGGTGTCCATCTGTTCGTGGCGGAAGGCTTCCAGGATGCGCGGTTGCAGTTTGTCCTGGCAGTAAGCCGTGGCGGCGTCGCGCACCATGCGCTCGTCGTCGGTCAGCTGGTCGTTCAGCAGCAGGGGATCGTCCCAGTGGAATGCGGCTTTGGTCTGGCTCATATTGCTTCCGTCTCTCTTTATAAAAAGTTAATCATTCCAACAGGTCGCGGAAGCGGCCGCCGTGGAATACCAGCGGTGCGTTCCCGGCGAATTCGCAGTGCTCCACCTCGCCCACGAAAATCACGTGGTCGCCTTCCGGGTAGCGGCTACGGTTGTGGCATTCAAACCACGCCGTGGCGCCCTTCAGGACCGGCTGGCCGGTGCGCGACAGCTCGTATTCGACGGTGCCGAACGGGTCTTCCGAACGGGTCGAAAACAGCTTGGCCAGGTGGGCCTGGTCGGCGCTCAGCACATTGATCACATAGTGCGAATTACCGCTGAAAATGGGCATGCTGTTGGCGCCAGTGCCCAGGCTCCACAGCACCAACGGCGGGTCGAGCGAGACGGAATTGAAGGAGCTGGCCGTCAAGCCACGGAAACTGCCATCAGCGAGCCGCGTGGTAATCACGGTCACACCTGTGGCAAATTGCGACAGCGCCTGGCGAAAATGGGCACTATCGAATTCACGCTCGGTGGCGCGTGGGGAGCTGGTATTCATGCGGGACCTGTTTGTTTCAAAGAGATTATGCCAAAGAACGATAGTCTAACCTTTGGCGAAAGCGACGGGGATTTTAGCTAAGGCGGCACTTTTTGAGCAGGGGGCGCAGTTTTGCGCTACAGTAATACTTCCGGTACGTGAGGAGGGCGATATGGCTGAAGTAGCAATCCTGGGCGGTGGATGCTTCTGGTGCACCGAGGCGGTGTACCTGGAAGTGCGCGGTGTGACCAAGGTCGAGTCCGGTTACACGGGTGGCGCGCAGCCCAATCCGACGTACGAGCAAGTGTGCACCGGCGAGACCGGGCATGCCGAAGTGGTGCGGCTGGAGTTCGACCCGGCCGAGGTCAGCTATCGCGACCTGCTGGAGATTTTCTTCACCATCCACGATCCGACCACCCTGAACCGCCAGGGCAACGATGTCGGCACGCAGTACCGTTCCGTGATTTTCTACCAGTCGCCCGAGCAGGAGGCCACGGCGCGCCAGGTCATGGCGGAAATGGCCCATGTGTGGGACGCGCCGCTGGTGACCGAGCTGGCGCCCGCCGCGCCCTTCTTCAAGGCCGAGGAGTACCACCAGAATTACTTCGCCCAGCATCCGCTGCAGGGCTATTGCGCCTTTATCGTGGCACCCAAGGTGGCCAAGTTCCGCAAGACCTACGCGGAAAAGCTCAAATAGCGCCCAGCGCCTGGAGCGAGCTGCGCACCGCCTGCAGCTGGCGCAGCTCGTCCTGCGTGGGTTTTTGCAGGCGCGCACCCTTGACCTTGTCGTGCCGCATGCCGGCAGCGCCCGGACCGAAGTACACCGGCAAACTCATCAGTCGTTCCGCTTCCTGCAGCCATGTCCTGGCCTCGGCATGGACGCCGGCTTCGGCGAGCAGGAAGCCGTAGTTTGCTGCCGCGATCTGCACCGCCCAGGCATTCCGACCCGGTTCGACCAGGTGGCTGCGGCGCCGGTATTCCTGCGCCACATCGGCCCTGGTGCGGAATTGCGCAAACCATGGCTCCACCAAAGGCAGCCATGACGCCACCTGGGCCAGGCTGTGCGCCAGTTCGGTTTTGTCCGCGGCCGGCAGCCAGCAATCGCCGCCGTCCACACCGGACGACGACAGGCGCGCGGACAGCAGCAGCGCGCTGGGCGACTCGGCCGGGGTGAGCCAGCGCTCGTACAGCGCGGGCACGGCGATCCCGATATTGATGCAGAAGCTGCCGTCGCCATACTGCGTTTGCTGAAGGAAAAAGCCTTCCACCCAGCCGTCCTTCGGCCGGCCGAAGAAACCGCGCCCCAGGTCCGTGTACCCCAGCGGCGCGACCAGCGCTGCCATGATCTTTGGCGACGCCTTGGAAAAGTTGCCGTAGTCTCGTTTGACGCTCATTCCGCCTCACCAGGAAGTTGCTGCCGGGGCCGGAGCGCAGCGCCGCCTGCGCATTCCGTTGCGGCGCGCACCAGGTGCAGGGCGAGCTGCAGGGCGGCGATCCGGTTGTGCAGCAGGGTGTGTTGCGCGCTGCCTGGAGCGAATTTCGGCTGTGCCTGCGCGGACTTCGCCGTCAATGCCGCCAGCCGCTGCTGTGCTTCGGCGAGCTGGGCTTGCGTAAATTCGCCCGCGGCGGCTGCCTCGCCCTGCAGGAGGACGCACGCCACGCGCAGCGCGGCCACGTCGGCGCGCAGCATCGCATGCTGCCAGGTGCCGGCCGCGAGTTTCTGCAGCGCTTTCTCCGATTTGCTCAACAGCGAGGCGAGCGGCGCCCGTGCCGCGCTGCGGTCGGCCGGCAAGGACTCGGCAGGTACCTGGGCAGGCCGGCCCTGGGGCCGGCGGCGAGTGGCCGCGTCCATGTCAGGCCGGCCCGGCTGGCCACCGCGCCAGGCCAGTGCGCGGCGGCATCGGCATCAAAGCAGGGTACTTCATCGGGGACGGTGTTCCGTGCCTTCGCCGGGCGTGATGAACAGGGCAGTCGCGCTGCGGGGGACGTTGGCGGTGTGCCATGCGCCGCGCGGGACGAGCAGGAACTGGCCGGGCTGGCGCAAGCTGATGGTGCGCTGGCCGCCGTCCGACTCCAGCACAAAGTCCAGCGCGCCGGCCAGCAGCACCACTACTTCCTCGCCGGCGGGATGGCGCTCCCAGCCGGTCCAGTCGGCGCTGAAGTCGTAGGTCGAGACCAGCCGGCCAGGGCCGAGGTGGTCAAAGCCGCCGCTTGTAAGCTTTGCCCAGAACGCGTCGTCCACTTCAAGCGGAACCGACGTGCCGTCAGGGCCCAGGTGCAGGAAGGTCTCGGTGGCCCGGAAGGGGCCGTAGTCTGGGGCCATGTGCAAGCTCCTTATTCCTCGCAAAACTCAAACAGGTGCGCCGGGTGCAAGCCGGGCAGCATAGGGGTGGTGCCGCCGTCGCAGCACTCCGCCACTATATCCTCTACCTCCCGGCGCTGCGCGCCCGAAATGCCGGCCGGCGCCAGGATGCCGCAGCTTCGCTCAGGAATGCCGCACAGGACGCCTTCGGGAAACTCGTCGGCAATTTCCGGCGCCAGCAGCAGGCGCGACGTGCCCAGGCCATCGTCATGCATGCAGACGCCGAACACCAGCTGGTCGCCCGCCATCTTGCTGTGGGTGTAAAGCTGTTCGGACGCCGCGCGCAGATTCGCCATGGCCTGGGCGTGCACCGGCGTGCCGCCCGCTTCGAGCTCGCGGCAGCGCTCGAACGTCAGGTAGGTCATCGACGTAGCACCGGACAGTTCGACCCAGGTGACGGCCAGTTCAGGGTGGCGCAGCAGCCGGTGCGGACCCGGCCAGTTACCGAGCGTGAAATAGCTGCGTGGAACGATGATGGGGAAAAGCACTGTTACAAACTCCGTTAAAGGCTGGTGCGGCGCCACATGTGGATCTTGCCTTTGAAACCGTCGGGCGTACGCATCGCCATCGGTTCGAGGCCGAAGCTGCGGAAGCCGGCCGCTTCATACAGCGCGATGGCGGGCGTATTGCCCTCCGTGACCGTCAGCGTCACCACTTCAATGCCGGGGCGCTCGCTGGCATGGCGTAGCGCAAGGTCGAGTAGCTGGCGGCCCAGGCCACGGCCGCGCCACCCGGCCAGCATATACATGCCGAGCAAGAATGCCTTGTGGTTGGTTTTCGGGCGCGCGGAGAACTCCAGCGCCACCGCGCCCACCAGCTGCCCATCGCCGAACGCGCCGAAAGCAATCGTGTCCTGGCCGCTGCCCGCGATGCGCTGCTCCCACCATGACAGGGGCAGGTCGGCACGCTCGCCGGGTGCGGCGGTGAAGGCATCGGGCTCCTGCTGGTAGCCGTGCAGCATCAGCGCGCGGTATTGCGCGGCGTGCTCGCTTGCCAGGGGCTTGACGCTGGTGTGGGTTGCTTGTGTCATCCGGCCGGCAAGGTCAGGCTGTGATCGGATGGCTGCGGTGTGATGCCCATGATCTTCAGGTGTTCGGAATGCTCGAAGCGGTGCCAGTGGTTTTGCGGCACCACCAGCAGCTCGCCGGCATGCAGTTCGATGCGCTGCGCGGCGCCATCGACCATGACGACCACGGTGGTGCGTCCTTCGAGCACCATGACGATTTCGTCGCCCGCCTGGTGGCGTTCCCACTCGCTGCTGCCGGAGTAGTAGCCGACGGCGATGGCGCCATAGCGGTAGGGCGCGACTTCGGCAAAGGCCTGGTCGGCAATGCCGTCGAACGCCATCTCCGGCGTGCGGTTGGGCAGGTGGACCAGGCGGCCCACAATGTCGGCCAGCGATTTTCTCCCGACCGTCACGATAGCCATTGGATGACCGCATCGCCGCGGGCGGCAGCATTGCGGTAGAACGCCGCCAGTTCGCGGTAGTGGTACTGCAGGTAGCGCAAAGACTCCTCGCCATCACGCACCCAGATCACGTCGGGGTAAATTTGCTTGCGCTCCATGTCCTGCGGCGCGTAGCGCGGCGCCAGTGCCTCGGCCGGGAGGTCCGCCATGGTGCGTGCGACCTGCGCCACCTGCTCCGGCGTCAGGAAGCGCGGCGGGCCGCCATCCAGGTCCGGCCCGAACTCCTGGCCACCCAGCACGGCCAGGCTGTACGGCGGCTCGCCGCCATCGACATCGCCGGTCAGCAGGTAGTGGATGCCGTGCCAGGCCTTGTCGATTTCGATGAAATGCTCGAATGCGGCATCCTCATCTTCGGAATACAGGAACTCTTCAACGGCGTCCTCGTCCTCGCGCAGCTCTTGGAGCGTTGCAGGCGGCACAGCGACAAAGCACCCTCGTATTCCCATGGCAGACTCCTTGACTGGATGTGCCGTATCTTACTTGCACTAGGCCGTAAAAGACTCTCCAAAAGTCACCGTGCGCGCCGGACTGCGCGGGAAGGCAAACTGGGCATAGCGGTTGGCGATCCGCACCGAGGCATCGTCCACATAGCGTGCGAACAGCACCGACACGGCGGCCGAGCTGGCAAGCACGGCGGCGGTCGACAGCAGGGCGCGCGCCAGGAAATCCATGCCGCTGGTAGCGCTGTAAACCGCCATGCCGACCGAGGCCAGCATGAAGCTGTGCAGCAGGTAGAGCGAGAACGATTTGTGTCCCAGCCAGCGCAGCGGCTTGCTGGACAGGAAGCGGGACACCGCGTTATCGCCCACCGCCACCCACACCACCAGGATGGCGCCGCTAGCGTAAGGGAAATAAGCCCAGGCATCCGGCGGCAGCAGGCGGTCTTTCAGGATCAGCTGGATCAGCGGCTGGTAGACCGGCGCGCAACTGCTGATCCCGCCCATGAACAGGCCCAGCAGCAGGGCGCCGCCATGCGTGAACTTGTTGCGGCCGAACTGCCCCGCCTTGTTCAGGTAGGCGCCAGCGAAAAACAGGCCGTACAGCGGGGCGTTGAGCGGGTCGAAGGTGGCGATGGCAAAGACGGTCAGCGGGGCGTAGATCCAGCCGTGGCGCGCATTGCCGAACAGGGCGAGGAAGGCAAACAGCAACAGCGAACCGAGGAACTCGATGCGGATGGTCCACAGCACATAGTTATAGGTTTGCGCGCCATTGACCAGGGAGCGCCACAGGCTGTCCTTGATGGCGTCCCCCAGGTGCGGCGTGCCCTGGTAGGCCTGGGTGATGAAGCCGGGTAAATCGGTCACGCTGACCTTCAGCAGGCCGGCCGCCATCATCGACCAGCCGAGCAGGATGGAGGCGGCCACCGGAATGCCGAGGCGCAGATAGCGTTTGACCGCCGCTTGCTGTACCGAACTGTGGCGCCCCTCGAAGAAGGCCTTGGACAGCACATAGCCGCTCATGACAAAGAAAATGCAGACCGAAAACGTGCCGTTGAACAGGGTGTGCGGGAACTGCACGGCGACCTGCTCCCAGGACTGCTTGATGTACCCCGGGTTACAGGTCTGCAGGAAGGGAAAGAACGTAAACACGGCGTGCGACAACACAACCACCAGCGCAGCGATACCGCGCAAGCCCTCCAGGGCATAGTTCTTGGTATTTTTCATGCGGCGGTTTTTACCAACAATGCACTATTTCCTCAGTGCATTACCGGTAAATATAACGGCGCGACCAGGGCAGGGCGGCCGGGTTGCGGCCAGCTTTGGCGCAGACGATCTGGTACAGGCTGATCAAGTCCTGCTCGAAGGCATAGGCGCAGCCGGCCAGGTAGACATGCCAGATGCGGAACCGTTTGTCGCCCGCCAGGGCGCGCACCTGGTCTTCGTGTGCCTCGAAATTCTCCGTCCAGATGGCGCAGGTGCGGGCGTAATGGCGGCGCAGGTTTTCCACATCGTAGGCTTCCAGCTGTCCTTGCTGCATGGCGCGCAGCACTTCGCTGATGTGCGCCAGTTCGCCGTGCGGAAAGACGTATTTCTCGATGAATTCGCCACCGCCGTATGGGGTTTCGCCATTGTCCGGGTCGGTGGTGGTGATGCCATGGTTCATGGCCAGGCCGTCATCCGCCAGCAGCCTGTTGATAATGCTGAAGTACTCCACAAGGTGTTTGACGCCGACATGCTCGAACATGCCGACGCTGGTGATGCGGTCGAAGTGGCCCTGCACATCGCGGTAGTCCTGCAGGCGGATCTCCACCTGGCCTTGCAGCCCGGCGGCGCGCACGCGCTCCTGCGCCAGCGCGAACTGGTTTTCCGACAGCGTGATGCCGACGCAGCGCGCGCCGTGCTGCTGCGCGGCGCGGATCACCAGGGCGCCCCAGCCGCAGCCGATGTCGAGCAGGGTCTGGCCGGGCCGCAACTGGATCTTGGCCAGGATGTGGTCGATCTTCTTCAGCTGGGCGGTGGCCAGGTCCTCGTCGCCCTGCTCGAAATAGGCGCAGGAATAGACCATGTTCGGGTCCAGGAACTGCTGGTAGAACTCGTTGGAAACGTCGTAGTGGTAGCGGATGGCTTCCGCATCATGTTTGCGGCTGTGCTGGAAGGTGCGCACGATGCGGCCCAGGCGGCCGGTCTGGCGCAGCGAGCTGTGCGCCAGGGCGTTGACCACCTTGATCATGTCGGCCGCGCGGCCCTTGACCTCGATAAAGCCTTCGACATACGCGGTGCCGAGGTTGGCCAGCGACGGCGAGAGCAGGTAGCGTGCCGCCGACGGGCTAGGCACGCGGATCGTCACGCGCGGCGTCTCCGGCGAGAAATCGAAGCTGCGGCCATTCCACAGCTCTATCCGCAGCGGCAGGGCGATTTGCGGGGCGACGCTGCTGATCCAGCTGTTGATGCGGTTTTGCAGAAACATGCGCCAGCCCCTTCCCTGTGAGGGCGGATCAGGGCTGGATACGCTCCTTGCTCCAGCTGCCATCCGCCTGCCGCGAGTACACGATCCGGTCATGGAAACGCGAAGCGCGCCCTTGCCAGAATTCCACCCGTTCCGGCACCAGGCGGTATCCCCCCCAGTGCTCGGGCCGTTGCGGCTGCTCGCCGCTGGCCGCTTCCACAGCGGCATAGTTTGCTTCCATCTGCTCGCGGCTGCCGATCGGGCGGCTCTGCTGCGAAGCGATGGCCGCCAGCTGGCTCTTCACCGGGCGGCTATAGAAATACTTGTCGCTCTCTTCCGCTGCGGTTTTCTCGACACGGCCCTCGATCCGCACCTGACGCTCCAGCTCGGGCCAGAAGAAGAGGATTGCCGCATGCGGGTTTGCCGCGAGCTGCTGGCCTTTCTGGCTCTGGTAATTGGTGTACCAGGTGAAGCCGCGCTCGTCGTACTGCTTGATCAGCACGATGCGCGAACTCGGGCGGCCATCCGGGCCGACCGTCGCCACGCTCATCGCGTTAGGCTCGTTCACCTGCGCCTTCATGGCCTCATTGAACCATTTGGCAAACTGCGCAATCGGGTCGGCCAGGGTGTCGGCTTCCGACAGGCTGGCGCGGCCATAGTCCATGCGCAGGTCCGCCAAGGCGATACCACCGGCGACTGCCGCCGGCAGGATGCCGCGGCGCTGCTGCATGGCCTCGCCCAGGATGGTCATCTGGGCCGAACTCAGGATCCGTTTTGCCATGGGGGCAATGTACGCCTCTTCCTTAGCCATGTGCGCGCTGTAGGCTTGCACGAAGCGCTCCACGTCGGCCGCATCCAAGGTGGCGCTGGTCCCGTTGGCAATCTTATCAAGTTGTGAATTGAGTATAGTCCAGTCGCGGTCCATTTGCTGGTGCTGCGCCACGATTTGCGGGCCCAGTTCGGCCAGCAGGGCCGCATCCTCGCCCTCGGCCGCCGCGCTCAGGAGCGGGAACAGGTCCTGCTCCTCATCCTGATGGTGCAAGTGGGCGGCCTTGTTGAAGTATTTCTGCACCGCCTGCGCCGCCTGCTGGGCAGCGGCGTCGGCGCCATGCTGGGGCAGGTGGTCCAGCAGGTTTTGCAGGGTTTGCAACTGCTTGCGGATCTTGTCGTGGCAGTGCTTCAGGACGGCGATGGGCTGGTCGTAGCCAGGCGCGGTGTCGATCAAGGAGTTACTCATGGTGCGGGTCTGGTGAACTTGGCAAGAGAAAACATTGTAGCCCGGCTCGGCTAAAATAACGGGATGAATTCCCCGCAAATAGTTGATCCAGTTCTGGAAGATATCGATTTTGACCGCCGTTTTGGCGGCATTGCCCGCCTGTACGGCGAAAAAGCCCTGGCCCGCTTCCGTGGCGCACACGTGTGCGTGATCGGCGTGGGCGGCGTCGGCTCATGGATTGTGGAAGCGCTGGCGCGCTCCGCCATCGGCAAGCTGACCCTGATCGACCTCGACAATGTGGCCGAATCGAATATCAACCGCCAGATCCAGGCCCTGAGCGGCACCATCGGCATGGCCAAGATCAGCGCCCTGGCCGAGCGCATCGCCCAGATCAACCCCTTCTGCGAAGTGGTGCAGGTGGAAGACTTCATTACGCCCGACAACCTGGACGAGATGGTGGGCGCGCACAACTTCGATTACGTGGTGGATGCGATCGACTCCGCCAAATCGAAAACGGCGCTGATCCACTACTGCCGCAGCAAACAGATTCCCCTGATCGTGATCGGCAGCGCCGGCGGCCAGACCGACCCGACCCGGATCGAAGTACGCGACCTGTCCAAGACCGAGCAGGAACCGCTGCTGAAGAAAGTACGGCGCCGCCTGCGCAGCCAGTTCAACTACCCACCCAACTCCAAGAACAAGCTGGGCGTGGATGCGGTGTTCTCGATGGAACCGCTGAAATTCCCCGAAACCGGCGAAGTATGCACCGTGGACGGCGACGAACGGGCGCCGCAGCAAGGCGTCACCGGCATCAACTGCGCCGGTTTTGGCTCCGCCATGGTGGTAACGGCGACGTTTGGCATGGTGGCCGCCGGCCACCTGCTGCGCAAGCTCGCCGCTCAGGTGGAAGAGCCAGCCCCGGCCCCCGCGACCGCCAGCGGCACGTAAGCCCCGCCCGGCATCGACTCGACCAGGGCCAGTCCCGCCACATGCCAGGTCACCGGCGCCGCGCTGAAAGCGCCGGGCGCCTCCTTCGCCTCGCGCGCCAGGGTGATATGCGGCTTGAATTCCCCATGCGTTGCCGCGCTGAAGCCAGCCGCCTCCAGCCGCGCCATGAGACCGGCCTGAACCTCCAGCAGCGCCGCCGGCGGCGCCTGCATGCCGGCCCAGGCAATGCGCGGCCGCGTGAAATAGCCATAGCAATCGATTTCCAATGCCAGCGGCGGGATGACGGTCCCGGCCAGGATCGCCTGCAGAGCCGGCAGCGCCTCGGCCGGCTGCTGGCCCAGGAAGGCCATGGTCAGGTGCAGTTTCTCCGGCGGGATCAGGCGCCCCCGCACCGGCTGTTGCAGGCGCACCAGCGCCTGCCGCACCGCCGCGTCCGGCCAGAGCGCAAAAAACAGTTTGTGCGCGGGTTGTTTTGCTATCATGGCAGCCGCCTTAACACCTTGTAAAAGAATACACGATGAAACGCACTTCGATTATCTTCGCCATCCTGTGCGCTGCAGCCGGCCTGGCGCAAGCACAGCAGCCAACCCAGCAAGAACCAGCGGCCGCCCCGGCCGCCCAGGCCGAAGCCGCCACCCCGGCCAAGCCGGAACCGATCGTCCCCGGCTCCGCCCAGCCCGGCCCAGCCGCCGAACAACTGATCGTCACCGACACCAAGATCGGCAAAGGCGCCGAAGCCAATGTCGGCAACACCGTCTACATGCACTACACCGGTTGGCTGTACCGCCCGCTGGCCAAGAACCAGCGCGGCCGCCAGTTCGACAGCTCGATCCCGCGCGGCGAACCGCTCGACTTCAAGCTCGGCACCGGCAAGGTCATCAAAGGCTGGGACCAGGGCATCGTCGGCATGAAAGTAGGCGGCAAGCGCACCCTGATCATCCCGGCCGAACTGGCTTACGGCCCGCGCGCGATGGGTGGCATTCCCGCCAACTCCGCCCTGATCTTCGACGTGGAACTGATGGACGTCAAATAAGCTCAGTGGGCATGGCCATGGTTGTGACCGTGGTCGTGCCCATGGCCGCAGCCAGGGCCGTGCTCCTGCCCGTGCTCCTGCCCACCGTGCCCATGGCCGTGCAGGCTGCACTCATGCTGCGTCGTGCCCTGTTCGGTCTGCAGGGTGGTATGGTGGATGCCGAACTGCTCCTTCAAGCCACGCGCGATATCATCGATCGCCACATCGCCCGGGTAACCGCCCGGCATCACCAGATGGCATGTCAACGCCACATCGGTCGTGCTCATGGACCAGATATGCAGGTCATGGATGGCCGACACGCCAGGGCGCGCCAGCAGGAACTGCTCCACCTGCGCCACATCCACATTGCCCGGCACCGCGCCCAGGGTCATATCCAGCGCCTCGCGCAGCAGCGACCACGTGCTCCTCATGATCAGCACCACGATCACCAGGCTCACGGCCGGATCAAGCCAGGCCCAGCCCGTGTACATGACCAGCAGGCCCGCCACCAGCACGCCCAGCGAAATTGCCGCATCGGCCGCCAGGTGCAGGTAAGCGCCCCGGATATTCAGGTCATCCTTACTGCCCTTCATGAAAAGCCAGGCTGAGATACCGTTCACCGCAATCCCGATACCGGCCACGATGGACACGGTCAGGCCCTGCACTGGATGCGGCTCCATCAGCTGCTCGACCGCCCCCCAGGCGATGGCCCCGGTCGCCGCCATCAGCAACATCCCGTTGAACAAGGCCGCCAGGATGGAGCTGCTGCGCAAGCCATAGGTGTAGCGCCCCGAAGGCTCGCGTTTGGCCAGGATGGCCGCGCCCCAGGCCAGGATCAGGCTCAGCACATCCGACAGGTTATGGCCGGCATCGGCCATCAGCGCCGTGGAATTGGCCAGGAAGCCGTAGAAGAACTCGATGGCCACGAAGGCCGCATTAAGCGTGATCGCAATGGCAAAGGCACGGCCATGGCCCGGATCGGCGTGGTGGTGGTGGTGGCCGTGATCGTGGCCATGCCCGTGGTGATGGTGCGCGCCCATAACTAATTCCCGTTGGAAGGTTCGGCGATATGCTCCAGCATATCGCGCAGGACACCGCTGATGTGGGCATCGGCGGTGGAATAGAAGACCTGCTTGCCCTGGCGCTCCGACTTCACGATGCGCGCCGCGCGTAGCAAGCGCAGGTGGTGGCTCACCAATGACGAGCTAAGCTGGAGCGACGTCGCGATATCGCTCACCGCGATGGGCTGCTCCAGGCAAGCCAGCACGATACGCAGCCGGGTCGGATCCCCCAGCAAATGGAACAAATCCGCCAGCTCCGCCACGGAAGCATCGTTTTCAGGATAGATCGCCATAGCAAACAAATGAATAGGTATTCACATGTTAGCACAAAGCGGCGCCAAAAACTGGTGCCAAAAACCGGTGCCAAAAACCGGTGCCAGGTCTGTCATTCGGACAGCTAGCGCTAACTTTTGACATTTCTCAATACGTCAATTCAACCGAAATCGCGTATTGAGAAAGATCAAAGAATTGGCGCGCGTGTCCAAATGACAGACCTGGCACCGGTTTTTGGCACCCAAATGACAGACCTGGCACCGGTTTTTGGCACCGGTTTTGGCGCGGGTTTATTTGACGAGCTCGGCTTCGAATTTGGCGCGGGTGGGGGCGTCTAGGGTCTGTAGGGCGCGCTCGAGCTTGGCGGGGGGGATGCCGGTGGGCTTGCTGAAAATAGCCTGGCCAATCAGCACCAGGGCGGCGGTCAGGACGGCGACCCCGGCGGCGGCGGCCAGCAGCCTGAGCTCGCGGCGCGAGAACGGTTCGTGCGAGGTGGGGATGGGGCGGGCGCCCGGCGGTGCGACGTAGGCGACGCCGGACGGGGCGCTGGCGCCACCCGAGGCGGCCGGGCGGGCGCTGTCCAGCCGGGCCAGGTGGCGTTCGACCGCTTCTTCCAGCACCGCTTCGTTCAGCGCGACCAGGGCGAATATGGGGTCGTCGACGTCTACCTTGATGCCGGTCTTTTCGAAGACGTGCAGGCGCAGCTTGTGCGGGTCGAGGGTCATTTACCAGTTCACCAGGTCGAGTTGTTCGAACAGGTCGCGGAATACGACCTTGATGCGCTGCTTTTCCATTACGTTGAATTTGTCGCTGGCTTTCACTTCGTCGATCGTCAGGCGGCCCGTGTTCATCTTCTTGACGTCGGCGCCGAAGGTGTCGGCGTTGCGGGCGCTCAGCACAATGCGGCCGCGTACCCGCGCCGAGTTGTCGGCGTAGGTCTGCGATTCGAGGAAGGATTTGCCGGAGGCCGATTGCAGCAGGCCGAAATGCTCGTTTTCCCACAGTACCAGCGGTACCTGGGTCGATTTGGCCGTGGTGACAAAGCCCATGGCGGTGTCGTGCAGGGTGTCGCCGCCGCCGACAATGGTGTGGATGTACACCTTGCGCCCCGATTCTTCCAGCAGGTTGAAGCAGTCGTTTTCGATCAGATACGCCATCAGCGGTGAGAAGGTGTTGGCGCCGTTGTCGATCACGCAGTTGCCGCCCTCTTCCAGGATGTCGATCATCAGGGCGTCGAAGCGCTTGGGGTCGATGGTGCGCGATTCGGTCATCACCGGTACGTGCTTCACATTCAGCGATTTGTAGCGCGAGAAGGTGGTGTTCTCCTGGTCGGTGTCGTAGCAGCGCAGCGTGGTTTCGCTCTTCCCTTGCAGCCATTGTGCGAGGATGGTCGATACGAAGGTCTTGCCGATGCCGCCCTTGCCTTGCAGGACGAAGTGAACCGTGTTTTGCATTGATGCTCCTGTTATCTGTGGCAGTCGGCCGCGCCGCTGTCGCTGGCTTCCTGCTGCGGGTGTTCCGGTGCGGTCCTGGGTTCAACCGCGAGGAACTCCCATTCGTAGCCGTTCTCTTTCAAAATCAGTTTCAGCACGCCGGTGCGCCAGTTGATGCGGGCTTCGCTCTGGTCGTGGATCCAGAGGTAGGGCGTGAGGTAGGCGCCGCCGGTGCCGACCACGAACTGGCGTACGCCGCGCGCGGCGTCGGGCTGGGCGTCGGCGTCCATCGGGGCCAGGCGCTCGTAGTCGTGGTCATGCCCGGACAGCACCAGCTCGACGCCGGCGCCGTGCAGTGCGCGCCAGACGTCCTGCATCTTCTTCGTCGGGGTGTGTCCGCCAGAACTATACATGGGCGCGTGCCAGTAGGCGAGGGTGCAGCGCGCCTGGCTGGCGGCCAGGTCGTCTTTCAGCCACAGCAGCTGGCGCTGGTGCTCGGCGGGATTGAGGTGGCTGTTCAGGGAGATGAAGTGCCAGCCGCCCTTGTCGAAACTGTAATAGCCGCGCCCGCGCGGGCCGGCCAGTTCGCCGAAGTAGTCGTAGTAGCCGTTGGCGTTGCCGGTGCCGTATTCGTGGTTGCCGGGGGCGGGCCGGGTGCGTTCCCGGAACTGGCCCCAGGTGGGGGCGTAGCAGTCGCGGAATTCGGCGGCGGCGCCATTCGGGTAGGTGTGGTCGCCCAGGGACAGCACCAGGGCCTTGGGGTCGCCTTTGGCGATCAGGGCGGCGGTTTCGGCGGCGCCGGAGTAGGCGGCGCGGCTGTAGCGGCAGTCGGCGATGTCGCCGGCGGCGTACACCACCAGCGGGGCGGGGGCGGCGTGGCCGCCGGCCGGGGCCAGGGCGGCTGCGGCCAGCCAAGGTAGAATGCGTCTTTTCATTGGCACCATTTGGACAGGCATGCGAGTTTCACCATCCAGCGAGCAGGAGGCGATCCTGAATTCCCGCGCCCAGACCTTGATGATCGAGGCGCGCGCCGGGACTGGCAAGACTACCACGCTGGCCATGCTGGCGGCACAGGAACCGGGCGTTGTGCTGGGGCTGTGCTTTTCCGAGGGCGCGCGCCTGCGCTTTTACGAGAAGCTGGCGCTGGAGTGCCCGGGCCGCAAGGTGCAGGTGCTGACCGTGGAGGCGCTGGCGCGTTCGCAGCTGACGCGCATCGCGGAGCATGGCAACTGGCTCGACCTGCCGGAGCGCTGGTCGAGCCTGGAGCAGATGCGGCCGATGCTGGTGGCGGCGGCCAATGCGGTGTGGCAGCGCCATGCGGGCCGCTATACGGAGTTCGATTTCGATTTCGAGCGCAGCACCCAGCGCGTGGAAATGATGCTGCAGCTGCTGGCGCAGATGAAGGCGACCCTGGCCACCCTGCGTTTCGAGGATGAGGTGTTCGATGACTTTACCTTCGATGAGCTGTGCAGCCAGTTCGAGCTGGAGGACCGCGAGATCGTGGAAATTTTCCATGAGTTCGAGCGCCGCCGCCAGCCGCAGGCCGGCCATATCCTGTGGCAGGCGCCGGTCGATTATGCGACCGACCTGGTCTCGATCCTGCGCCGCTTCCCGGAGGCGGTGCACGATATGCCGCAGGCCGACCTGCTGCTGGTGGACGAGTGGCATGATGTGAACGCGGCCGAATTCGAGCTGCTGCAGATGTTCCGCCGACATGCGCGGCTGGTGGTGGTGGGCGACCGCCATCAGGTCATCAACGCCGAACGCGGCGCCGATCCGCGCTTTTCGGGCGGCGGCTTTGAGCTGGCCTTCCCGGATGCCGAGCGCCTGCCGCTGTCGCAGTCGCGCCGCTGCGGGGTGTCGCTGAAAAAACTGCTGGAGCGCGCGCTGCCCAAGTGCGGCTTCGAGTCGCACCCGGACACGTATTCCGAGGTGCGCCATGTCGAGTACGATCCGGCCGATCCGCAAGCCTGCGCCCGCGCGGTGGTGGCGCGGGCGAGGGAGCTGGCCAAGGGGGCGGACCTGGCCATCATCCTGCGCGAGGTGGACCAGAGCGTGGAGATCGAGAACGCCCTGCTCGACGCGGGCCTGCCTTACCATTGCGACGGTTTTGCCTCCTACCTGCAGCGGCCGGAAATCATGGCGCTGCGCGCGCTGCTGCACGTGGCCAGCGGCGATTACAGCACGCTAAAAGCGGATAAGGAAAGCTGTGAGCTGATGGTCGATGGCTTGCAGACCTATTTTGCGGTGTCGGGCGAGCGCCGCGATTACGAGTCGAACCATGCCATCTACGGTTCGGGCGACGCTTACAAGCAGCAGAAGGATGCCGTGGTGCGCGATCCGGAAACGCTGGAATTCATGTTCAGCGGCCTGCTGTGCGTGGAGCAGCCTTACGACACCGGCGCCACGCGGCGCTGGAAGCAGCGCCTGGCCAACGTGCTGGCGGCGATGAAGGAGCAGGCCGCCAGCGCCAGCGCGGCGCAGCTGCTGCGCCTGGCCAGCGACGGCCTGGACCTGCCGGCCGCCACCCGCCGCACCTTCGTCAACCGCGCCCATGCCGATTCGGTGCTGCGCACCTTGCGCGCCTTCCTCGACTTTGCCCAGCGCCAGGGCGATGCCAGGGCGCCGGAGTTCCTGCAGGAGCTGCGCCGGCGCCAGGTGGCGACGCGCGGCAAGGCGGGCGCGCGCGGCGCGGTGAAGGCGCTGGCGCTGGCCACCGTGCAATCGGCCAAGGGCAGGGAGTGGCAGCAGGTGCTGCTGCCGTATATGGAGGAGGGCCAGTTCCCGCGCGTGACGCGCAACGCGGAGGAATTCGCCGAGGAACGGCGCTACCTGTATGTGGCGATCAGCCGCGCGATCGCGGGGCTGACCCTGTTCGAGCCGGACGCCGCGCACGCCGCGCAGCGCAGCCGCTTACTCAACTGAATCAGTTAATAAAGCGCAGCAGGCCTTTCAGTGCATGCTCGATGGTCTGCTGGCGCACCGCGTGGCGGTCGCCGCCGAACACCAGGCGTTCGGTGTGCACGGTGTCGGCATTGGCCCAGCCGAAACAGACGGTGCCGACCGGCTTGCCCGGCACGGCGCCGGTGGGGCCGGCAATGCCGGTGACCGACACGGCGACGTGGGCGTTGCTGCTGCCGAGGGCGCCCTGCGCCATCGCTGCCGCCACCTCTTCGCTGACGGAGCCGAATTGCGCCATCATGGCGGCCGGCACGTCCAGCATCTCGGTCTTGGAGGCGTTCGAGTAGCAGACGAAGCCGCAATCGAACCAGCCGGTGGAGCCGGCGATTTCCGTGACCGCGGTGGAGATGCCGCCGCCGGTGCACGATTCTGCGGTTGCCAACAGCAAGCCTTTGTCCTGCAGGGCCTTGCCCACCTGGGCGGCCAATTCGTTGATATCGGTACTCACTTGTGGCTCCTTTAGCAAACAAAAGCGGTTGACCCCATTCTAGCGCGCTGCTGTGCAACTTGACCACGCTGCAGCGCAATAATGTGGCATCACGACTAACTTGCAAGTCGGGAAGTGCTGCTGTGGTGCGGCAAATCAAGAATTGCGCCATGCTTTGGTGCTCAGCGATAGAATGGCCGCAGTCCCCTGTTCGCGAGGCAAGGTGGTGAGGACTCTCACAGGAAGATGTCCCGGTGTCTGGCCCTTGGTGCTGCTGGCCGTGCTGCTGGCTGCGCCATGGCCGCTGCTTGCCCATGCCCAGGCCGGCAGTAGCCTGGAGCGCCAGGTCAAGGCGGCTTACCTGTATAAATTTGCCGGTTTCGTCGAATGGCCCGAGGGCAGCTTCCCGCGCCCCGACAGCGCGGTGGTGATCGGGGTGGCCGGCGCCGACGCGCTGGCTGACCAGCTGGAGCAGACCGTGGCCGGCCACACTGCCAACGGCCGCCCGCTGCAGGTGCGGCGGCTGCGGCGCGGCGACAGCCTGGGCGGGGTGCACATGCTATTCGTGTCGGGGCAGGACAAGTCGCTGGCGCACGACCTGCTCAGCGCCAGCCGCGGCCAGCCGGTGCTGACCGTGACCGATGCCGACGACACCTTCGGCCTGGGCAGCATGATCAATTTCCTGATCGCCGATGAGCGGCTGCGTTTTGAGGTGTCGCTCAAGCCGGCCCTGGCGGCGCGCCTGAAAATCAGCGCGCGCATGCTGTCGGCCGCTTACCGTGTGCAGCAGGTGGCGGGATGATGGCCCGCCGCCGCTCCTTGCCGCAAAAGCTGCTCGGCGTGGTCATGCTGGTCACGCTGGCGGCGCTGCTGGTGTCGCTCGGTACCATCCTGGCCTATGACCTGCGCGCTTACCACCAGTCGCTGACGGCCGACATGACCACCCAGGCCGAGCTGCTGGGCCATATGAGCGCGCCGGCGCTGACCTTCGACGACCAGCGCCTGGCCAAGGAAAACCTGGCCCTGCTGCGCTTGCGGCCCAAGGTGCATGCGGGCGCCCTGTTCAATGCGCGCGGCCAGCTGTTTGCCACCTATGTGGCGCCGGGGCAGGACGCGGCGGTGCCGCCCGCGCCGCGCGCCGACGGCGTGGCTTTCGCCGATGGCAAGATGCTGCTGTTCCGCAGCATCCGCGACAACGGCGAGCTGCTGGGCACCGTCTACCTGCAGGCCGACTACGAGATCCTCAGCCGCTTCGGCGATTATGTGCTGATCGCCTTCATCGCCACCTTGCTGGCGCTGGGCATCGCCTACCTGCTGATGCGGCCCCTGAACAAGGTGGTGACGCAGCCGGTGCTGGCGATCGCCGACGTGGCGCGCGAGGTGGTCGATACCGGCGACTATTCGCGCCGCGCGCCCGGCACCAGCAACGACGAGGTGGCGGAACTGGCGGCTTCCTTCAACAAGATGCTGAGCGTGATCGAGAGCCGCACGCGCGAGCTGGAAAACTCCAACAGTGAGATTGCGCGCGAGGCCGAGCAGCGCAGCAAGGCGCAGCAGGAAGTCATGCGCCTGAACGAAGAGCTGGAGCAGCGCGTGCATGAGCGCACCCTGCAGCTGGAGCAGGCCAATGCGGAACTGGCCAGGGCAATGGAGGAGGCGAAGAGCGCCAACCAGGCCAAGTCGGCCTTCCTCTCGTCCATGAGCCATGAGCTGCGTACGCCGCTCAATGCGATCCTGGGTTTCGCCCAGATCCTCACGTCCGAGAAGCTGCCCTCGACCCTGGCGCAAAAGCGCGAGTTCGCCAACCATATCCTGAAGTCGGGGCGCCACCTGCTCACGCTGATCAACGAAATCCTCGACCTGGCCAAGATCGAATCGGGCGCCGTGGCCCTGTCGCTGGAGCCGGTGGCGCTCAACGAAATCCTGCACGAGTGCGAGAGCATGGTGGCGCCGCTGGCCGGCAACCGCGGCATCCGCCTGCTGTTCCCGGACGGCTGCGTCGCCAACGTCACGGCCGACCGCACGCGCCTCAAGCAGATCCTGCTCAACCTGCTGTCCAACGCCATCAAGTACAACCGCGATGGCGGCGCCGTGGTGGTCGATTGCAGCCCGAGCGCGCCTGGCCTGGTGCGGGTGTCGGTGCAGGACACCGGCATGGGCCTGAAGCCGGAGCAGGTCCGGCAGCTGTTCCAGCCCTTCAACCGCCTGGGCCAGGAGAGCGGTGCCGAGGAGGGCACCGGCATCGGCCTGGTGGTGACCAAGCGCCTGGTCGAGCTGATGGGCGGCACCATCGGCGTCACCAGCAGCCAGGGCGTGGGCAGCATGTTCTGGATCGAGCTGCAGTCGACCGAGCCGACGCCGTCGCGCGTGGACCCGAATGCGGAGCGGGAGGCGGAGCACCAGCGCCACGCAGAAGGCGAGCCGGCCACTATCTTGTATGTGGAGGACAATCCGGCTAACCTGAAACTGGTGGAGGAAATCATCAGCTTCCGCCCCGACCTGAAACTGCTGTCGGCGCCGGACGGCCACCTCGGCATCGAGTTGGCGCGCGCGCACCGGCCGGACATTATCCTGATGGACATCAACCTGCCGGGGTTGAACGGTATCGAGGCCCTCAAACTGCTGCATACCGACCCGCGTACCGCCCACATCCCGGTCATCGCCCTGACCGCCAACGCCATGCCGCGCGACGTGGAAAAAGGCCTGGCGGCAGGCTTCTTCCGCTACCTGATCAAGCCGATCAACATCGACGAGTTCACGGAAGCGATCAACAGCACCATGGCCTTCCTGGCGCACCGGGAAGAGGAAGGGAGCACGTCCCTGTGATTAACCGCGACGACATCCTGAATGCCAACATCCTGATCGTGGATGACCAGCCGGTGAATGTGCAGCTGCTGGAATACCTGCTGCAGACCAGCGGCTATGTGCAGGTCAGTTCCACCACCGACCCGCGCGTGGTGGCGCCCTGGCACGAGGAGCACCGCTACGACCTGATCATCCTCGACCTGCACATGCCCGGCATGAGCGGCTTCGATGTGATGGAAGCCCTGAAGCCGCTGGAGCCGGAATACCTGCCGGTGCTGGTGGTAACCGCGCAGCCGGACCAGAAGCTGGCGGCGCTGGACGCCGGCGCGCGCGACTTCGTCACTAAGCCGTTCGACCCGGTCGAGGTGCTGACGCGCATCCACAATATGCTGGAAGTGCGCCTGCTGCACCGCCAGGCGCGCGACTACAACGAAGTACTGGAGCAGACCGTGCGCGCGCGCACCGCCGACCTGCAGCGCTTCCGCAGCGCGATGGACGCCACCGCCGATGCGATCTTCCTGATCGATACCGGCACGCTGGCGCTGGTCGATGCCAGCGAGGGCGCCTGCCGCATGCTGGGCTATCCGCGCGCGCAGCTGCTGGCGCAGGAACCGTCGCGCCTGGGCCTGGGCGGGCGCGAGGCGCTGGCGCAGCAGGCCGAACGCGCCGGCCAGGCCGCCGCCGCGCCGCACCGCGCGCCGGAACTGACGGAAGGGGAGCTGTTGCGCAGCGATGGCGCGGCGGTGCCGGTGGAGGTGTACTGGCTGCTGCAAAGCGAAGGGGAGTCGGCGCACCGCACCCTGATCTGCGTGGCGCGCGACATCAGCGAGCGGCGCCTGGCCGAGGAGCGCCTGCGCCACATGGCGCACTACGACGCGCTGACCGGCCTGCCCAACCGCACCCTGTTCTTCCAGACCCTGGGCGAATCGATCGAGCTGGCGCAGGACAAGGAGTGGCGCATCGTGGTGCTGTTCATCGGCCTGGACCGCTTCCGCAAGGTGAACGATTCGATGGGCGCGGCCATGGGCGACAGCCTGCTGCACGAATTCAGCAACCGCCTGGTGCAGTGCGTGCGCCTGCGCGATACGGTGGGGCGGCTGGGCGGCGACGAGTTCGCGCTGATCCTGACCATGACGCGCGACCAGCAGGATGCGGTGCTGGTGGCGAACGAGGTGCGCGAGGCGCTGCGCAACCCGTTCGATCTGGATGGGCACCAGGCCACGCTGACGGCCTCCATCGGCATCGCCATGTACCCGGACGATGCGAACGATCCCGAGACCCTGGTCAAGTACGCCAACACGGCGATGGAGCGCGCCAAGGAGGCCGGCGGCGACGGCTACCGCTTCTTCACGGCGGGCATGAATGTGCAGGTGCTGGCGCGGCTGGACCTGGAGATGGCGCTGCGCCGCGCGCTCGACAACAATGAGCTGGAACTGCATTACCAGCCCAAGGTCAACCTGACCACCGGCCGCATCAGCGGGGCGGAAGCGCTGCTGCGCTGGAACCGGCCGGGCTACGGCCTGGTGTATCCGGCCGAATTCGTCAGCGTGCTGGAGGATACGGGGCTGATCGTCCGGGTCGGCAGCTGGATCATCGAAGCGGCCTGCCGCCAGATCGCGGCTTGGCTGCGCACGCCGGTGGGTGGGGTACACGTGGCGGTCAACGTGGCCAGCCGCCAGTTCGTCGAAGGCGACCTGGAGAACGAAGTCAAGGAAGCGCTGGAACGGCACCAGGTGCCACCGGAACTGCTCGAGCTGGAGCTGACCGAGACGGCCTTGATGTCGAACGCCGAGCGCACCATCCAGGTGCTGACGGCGCTGAAGGAGCTCGGCATCAAGGTGGCGATCGACGATTTCGGCACCGGCTATTCCTCGCTGGCCTACCTGCAGCGCTTCCCGATCGACAAGCTGAAGATCGACATCGCCTTCGTGCGCGACATCACCACCAACCCCAACGACGCGGCGATTGCGCTGGCCATCATCAGCATGGCGCACAGCCTCAAGCTGCGCGTGGTCGCCGAGGGCGTGGAAACGCGGCCGCAGCTGGAATACCTGCGGCGCAACCGCTGCGACGAGATCCAGGGTTACTTCTTCTCGCGCCCGCTGGCGCCGGCCGAGATGGGCGCGCTGGCCGAATCGGGCAAGGCGCTGCCGCCGGACCCGAATGTGGCGGCCGAGCCGCCGCAGACCCTGCTGCTGGTGGATGACGACGTCAACGTGCTGTCCTCGCTGCACCGCCTGTTCCGGCGCGACGGCTACCGCATCCTGACGGCGGTCTCCCCGGCCGAAGGCTTCGACCTGCTGGCGCTGTACCCGGTGCAGGTGATCGTGTGCGACCAGCGCATGCCGATCCTCTCCGGCACCGAATTCCTGGCCAAGGTGAAGGAAATGTATCCCGACACCATCCGTATCATCCTGTCCGGCTACACCGGGCTGGAAGCGGTGCTCGACTCGATCAACCGCGGCGCCATCTACCGCTTCTACACCAAGCCGTGGGACGACACCCAGCTGCGCGACAACATCCGCCTGGCCTTCCACCACTACTGGCTGATGCACGGCAGCGGCCGCCGCGCCGGCGAACCGGGCGAAGACCACACCGCCCTCACCGGATAAAAAAAGAGGGGCCAGCTTGGCTGGAGAAAAAATGGTGGCGAAAAAATGGGGACGTACCCTATTTTTTCG
>NZ_JAYSCO010000055.1:0-39105 GCF_041914865.1 Pseudoduganella sp.
CAAATGGTGCCCTTGGGCACCATTTGTCCGATTGTCAGACCTGACCCCGAATTTTCAGACTCGAATTTTCAGACTTTACGGACGACGACGGAGCCGATCGAGTAGCCGGCGCCGAAGCTGCAGATCACGCCGTATGCGCCGGACGGCAAATCGTCCTGGTGCTTGTGGAAGGCAATGATCGAGCCGGCGGAGGAGGTGTTGGCATACGTATCCAGGATCACCGGCGCTTCCAGCGGCTCGGCATCGCGGCCGAGAATGGTGCGGGAAATCAGCTGGTTCATGCTCAGGTTGGCCTGGTGCAGCCAGAAGCGGCTCATTTGCTCAACCTGCAGCCCGGCGCGCTCGATCGAATCCTTGATCATCTGCGCGGCCATCGGGCACACGTCCTTGAACACCTTGCGGCCCTGCTGCTTGAACAGCTTGTCCGGCGCGCCGATGCCGCTTTCGTCGAAGCGGTTCATGAAGCCGAAGTTGTTGCGGATGTTGTTGGAGAAGCTGGTCTTCAGCTTGGTATCCAAGATGTCCCACTGGTGCTTGGACACGGCATTCTCTTTCGCTTCCACGATCACCGCGGTGCAGGCGTCGCCGAAGATGAAGTGGCTGTCGCGGTCGCGGTAATCCAGGTGGCCGGAGGTGATTTCCGGGTTCAGCATCAGCACGGCGCGCGCCTGGCCGCTCTGCACCGCCGCCACCGCCTGCTGGATGCCGAAGGTGGCGGAGGAGCAGGCCACGTTCATGTCGAAGCCGAAGCCGTCGATGCCCAGCGCCTGCTGCACTTCCACCGCCATGGCCGGGTAGGCGCGCTGCATATTCGAGCAGGCCACCAGCACCATATCGATGTCGGCCGGGGTGCGGCCGGCGCGGTCCAGCGCCTGGCGCGCGGCGGCGACGCAAATCTCGGCCTGCAGCGACAGTTCGTCGTTGCTGCGCTCGGGAATGCGCGGGGTCATGCGTTTTGGATCGAGGATGCCGCTCTTTTCCATCACATAGCGCGACTTGATGCCGGAAGCCTTTTCAATGAAGGCGGCGCTGGAGGGTTCCAGGGCGGTCACGGTGCCGGCCGCGATGGCGGCGGCGTTTTCCGCATTGAACAGTTCAACGTAAGCGTTGAAAGCAGTGACCAGTTCGTCATTGCTGATCGAATTTTCCGGGGTATAGAGGCCGGTACCGCTGATGACGGCTTGTTTCATGATCAATCTTTCTTATTTGGGAATGGGTCAGGTGACCGGTTAGCCGGGCGATTTTACCGCATCCGCCAACAAAAACGGCGCCTCAGGGGGCGCCGTCTTGATCATTGTCAGCTTATTTCTTGGGCGGCGGGTCCAGTTTGACCAGTTTGGATTCGCCCTTGGCCAGCTGCACCGGCTGGCCTTGCAGGTGGTTCAGGGCCTGCTTCAGCTGGAAATCGTCGCCGCTGCCGTATTCCAGCGGCTTGCGCTTCTTCTCGGCCGCCAGGATGCGCATCTGTTCTTCCAGCTCGTCGCGCTGGCTCTTGCCGGCTTCCTGTTCGCGGTCGTTGGACAGGTGCTTGGCCAGGTCCGCTTCGCGCATGCGCAGGCTGTTCAGGCCGTCGCCGTCCTCGTTTTCATCCACCGCCAGGTCGGGCGAGATGCCCTTGGCCTGGATCGAGCGGCCGTGCGGCGTGTAGTAGCGCGCCGTGGTCAGCTTGACGGCGGTATCGGCGGTCAGCTGGCGGATGGTCTGCACCGAGCCCTTGCCGAAGGTCTGCGAGCCGATGATGGTGGCGCGCTTGTAGTCCTGCAGGGCGCCGGCCACGATTTCCGAGGCGGAGGCGGAGCCGGTGTTCACCAGCACCGCCATCGGCACGCGCTTGACCGCCTCCGGCAGCTTGGCCAGCGGGTCGCCGTCGCCGCGCAGCGAGTAGTATTCGGCGCGGCCGTAGAAGATCTGCTTGGAATCGGGCAGCTGGCCGTTGGTCGAGACGATCGGCGTATCCTTCGGCAGGAAGGCCGCCGCCACGCCAATGGCGCCTTGCAGCACGCCGCCCGGGTCGTTGCGCAGGTCCAGCACCAGGCCTTTCAGGTGCGGGTCCTGGCGGTACAGCTCGGTGATCTTGGTGGCCAGGTCTTCCACCGTCGGTTCCTGGAATTGCGAGATGCGTACCCAGGCATAGCCGGGCGACACCATCTTGGCCTTCACGCTTTTCTGGTGGATTTCTTCGCGGTTCAGGGTGAACTGCAGCGGCTGCGGCTCGTCCTTGCGCATGATGGTCAGGGTCACCTTGGTGCCCGGCTCGCCGCGCATCTTCTTGACCGATTCGTCCAGGCTCAGGCCTTTGAGCGAGGTGGCGTCCAGGCGCGTGATCATGTCGCCCGCCTTGATGCCGGCGCGGTAGGCCGGCGAATCCTCGATCGGGGCCACGATCCGGATATAGCCTTCGTCGCTCTGGCCAATTTCAATGCCCAGGCCGACGAACTTGCCTTGCGAGCCTTCGCGCAGCTCGGCATAGGCCTTCTTGTCCAGGTAGGCGGAATGCGGGTCGAGCGAGGCCACCATGCCGGCAATCGCCTCGGTCAGCAGTTTCTTGTCTTCCACCGACTCGACATAGTCGGATTTGATCAGGCCGTACACATCGGCGAGCTGCTTCAGCTCTTCCAGCGGCAGGACCGGGTCGACCTGCCTTTGTGCCATCGCGGAGAACTGCAGGGAGACTGCCACCCCGGCTACCACGCCCAGGCCAATCAGGCCGGCGTTCTTGAGTTTCTTGCCCATGTGTCACCTGTTTCGGATACAGCGGTAACTCGACCGCCATTGGAATTCAGTATAAACCTGATTCTCAGCAATCGTAGCTGCCAGCATGGAATAAATCCGCAGGAAAGCCACGCCAAAAGCACAACTTGGTAAGTGTTTGCCAAGGTTTTTACCGGAGTAAGTATTTGTAAGAAAGACGCTGGCCCTGCCGTGCGGCCCCTACACTGGGTTCTGCAATTCTCTCTACCCTGAAGTGGTCTTATATGCCTGCGGCTCCGCAGGCATCTTTTTTTCTGGAGCATGCAAATGAGTCTGATCCGTTCTGCCCGCGCCGCGTGGCTGGTGCTGGCCATGGCTGCCGCCCCCGCCTTTGCCGTGCCGCTGATGGAGCTGCGCACCGAAGACCTGGTGCCGATGGCCGCCGAATTCCGCAAGTCCCTCAACCTGAATGCCAACCAGTCCACCCTGTGGGCCAAGGTGGAAAGCCAGAGCAAGGCGCTGCTGCGCGAGCGCAAGGCGCGCCGCGAACGGCTGCAGGAGGCTACCCGCCAGCGCCTGGAGGCGCAAAACGTCGAGCTGCGCGAGCTGCAGGCCGGGCTGGAGGCGGAGCAGGCCACCACCGCCGCCGAAGACCGCCAGCTGCGCGAATGGTGGCTGGGCATTAATGATGCGCTCGACGATAGCCAGCGCCAGGCTGTGGCAAAGTTTCTCTCAGACCAACTAGTGCGCGTGGAGGGCGGACCGGCCGGTGGACGCGAGCGGCCATCCGGCGAACGCGGCGAGGGCGGCCATCGTGGCGGGCCGGGTGGGCGCGGCGGCATGGGCGGCCCCGGCGGCGGGGCTGGCGGTCCCGGCCGCGGTATGTAGGTCCGGTATCAAAAAGTAAAAAACGGCCCCCGCTTGCGCCAGCGGAGGGGGCCGGGGTTTACAATGCCTGCGCGGCGCCAACCGGCCTGCCGCGCGGAACATTGTCAAACCATGAAGAAGTTCATCCCATTCGCCCTGGCCAGCCTGGGCCTTGCCGCCGGCGCGGCGGCGCAAACCCAGCCAGCCGACCCCGTCATGCCCCAGGTCACCATCAGCGGCGGCCGCCAGGACGATATGGCCGAGCGCCGTAACTCGACCGCAGGCAAGCAGGTCTACGGCCGCGAGGAGCTGGACCGCAATGGCGACAACAATATCGGCGATGTGCTGAAACGCCTGCCGGGCGTGACCCTGGGCGGCCGCCCCGGACGCGGCGGCGAAGTACGCATGCGCGGCCTGGGCAGCGGCTACACCCAGGTGCTGGTGAACGGCGAACGCCCGCCGGCCGGCTTTTCCATGGAATCGCTGTCGCCCGACCAGGTCGAGCGCATTGAAGTGATGCGCGGCCCGGTGGCCGAGCACAGCGCGCGCGCCATCGCCGGCACCATCAATATCGTGCTGCGCGACGGCTACCAGGTGCGCGACGTGCAGGTAAAGGCATCCGACCGCATCGAGCAGGGCCGCCACTCGCCGGAAGTGTCGGTCACCATCCCCGGCAAGCAGGGCGCGCTGAACTACACGCTGTCGGCCTCGTTCAACGTCAACCGCCAGCACGACCGCAGCCAGACCCGCAACTTCGACACGGAAGCCGATGGCGACCTGGCCAAGGAGCAGTTCCTGCAAAGCGAAAGCGCCGGTACCAACAAAGGCCTGCACCTGGTGCCGCGCCTGTCGTACAAGTTCGAAAACGGCGACACGCTGAACTTCCAGACCATCCTGATGCACCAGCAGGGCCGCAGCAACGCCACCAGCACGCTGGAGCAGGCCTTGCCGCAACTGGCGGCCGGCGTGCCGGGCGGCCCGGAATACAACCTGGCGCAGCAGGGCAGCGAGAACGACGTCACCTTCCTGCGCGGCTTCGGCAACTGGGTGCACCGCCTGCAGGGGCCCAGCAAGCTGGATGTGAAGTTCGGCTTCAGCCTGGGCAAGCGCGACAGCGATTCGCTGCGCTACCAGTACAACAAAACAGGCACGCTGCTGGACCGCTTCACCGACACCGACAACACCAGGGACAAGAGCATCAACACCGGCGGCAAATACACCTCGCCGCTGGGCACAGGCCACATGCTGGCCGCCGGCTGGGAGCTGGAGGCGAGCCAGCGCGACCAGCTGCGCGTCTCGCTCGACAAGGACGGCAAGCCGCAGTTCGCCGAATCCGGCGACAACCTGGCCGCCGACACGCGCCGCGTTGCCCTGTTCGCGCAGGACGAATGGGATATCACCCCGCAGTGGTCGGCCTCGCTCGGCGCGCGCTGGGAAGGCATCCGCACCACCTCCGAGCGCAGCAGCGGCGCCATCGCCAACACCAGCAAGGTATTCAGCCCGCTGCTGCACGCGGTATGGAAAATCCCCGGCCGCGAGAAAGACCAGGTGCGCGCCAGCCTGACGCGCAGCTACAAGTCGCCCACCGTGCAGGACCTGATCGCCGCGCCGGCGCAGTCGCGCCAGAACAGCGCCACCAGCCCCGACCGCACCGGCAACCCCAACCTGAAACCGGAACTGGCCACCGGCCTCGATCTCGCTTACGAGCATTACCTGGGCCGCAACGGCATCGTCAGCATCAGCGGTTTCGTGCGCAAGATCGACGACCTGATCCGGCGCGACCTGGAGCTGCGCCAGACGGAGCTGGGCCTGCGCTGGGTTTCCGCCCCGTTCAATGTGGGCAAGGCGCGCACCAGCGGCATCGAACTGGAAGCCAAGTTCTCGCTGGCCGAATTGATGGACGACGCGCCGCAGATCGACTTCCGCAGCAACTACAGCCGTTTCTGGTCCAAGGTCGACGGCATTCCCGGCCCGGACAACCGCCTCGACCAGCAGGCGAAGCAGACGGCCAACCTGGGCATGGACTACCGCCTGAAAGACATTCCACTCACGCTTGGCGCCAGCTACAACTGGACCCCACTGGTCCGCACCCAGGTCAGCGACAAGCAGCGCGTGGAAGCCAGCCGCAAACGCGTGCTGGACATGTATGCGCTGTGGCGTTTCGACAGCCGCACGCAGCTCCGCATCAGCGCCAACAACCTGCTGGCGGATGATGCAACCGGGTACAACCTGGTGTACGCTAATGGGCTTGCTGCACAAGCGGCCTCGCTGAACCCCACTTACACCCAGTGGAGTGTTCGACTTGAAACCAAATTCTAAAGGGACAACAGAGTGAAACGTTTTATCCTGAGCACCATTACCCTGAGCGTGATGGCGGCCTTCGCCCACGCGGCTGGCCACGAAGGCCATGACCACAACCACGCCCCGGCCCTGACGTCGGGCATCGATACCCAGTACATCGACAAGAGCGTGCGTGCGCAGGACGACTTCTTCCAGCACCTGAACGGCGAATGGCTGAAGACCACTGAGATCCCGGCCGACAAGTCGAGCTGGGGTTCCTTCGCCAAGCTGCGCGACGACACCCTGTTCCACCTGCGCGACCTGATCCAGGACCTGCAAAAGCAGAAAGGCCTGAAAGGCGACGAAGCCAAGATCGCCGCGCTGTACGCGTCCTACATGGACGAAGCCAAGCTGGAAAAGGCCGGCATCAAGCCGCTGGCCGGCGAGCTGTCCAGGATCCGCGGCCTGAAAGACAAGAAAGGCATGCCGGCGCTGATCGCCCACCTGAACAAATCCGGCGTGCCGGCGCCTTACGGCGTGGGCGTGAGCCAGGATGCGCGCAACTCGACCCAGTACGCGGCCTACATGGGCCAATCCGGCCTGGGCCTGCCTGACCGCGACTACTACCTGAAAAAAGACGACGCCAAGATGGCCGACGCGCTGGCCAAGTACGAGCTGCACGTGGCCAAGGTGCTGGGCATGGCCGGCAACAAGAACGGCGCCGACATGGCCAAGGCCATCATCGGCCTGGAAACCGAACTGGCCAAGGCCCAGTGGACCCGCGTGGAGAACCGCGACCCGGTCAAGCGCTACAACAAGATGGAAATCACCAAGCTGGCCGAGATCGCGCCTGGCTACGACTGGAAAGCCGCCCTGGGCGCGGTTGGCATCGCCGCCAAGACCGACACCGTGATCGTGGCCCAGCCAAGCTACATGACCGAATTCGCCAAGCTGGTGGAAAGCACCCCGCTGGAAACCTGGAAAGCCTACTTCGAATGGCAGCTGCTGCGTGACGCGTCGCCATACCTGAGCAAGGAATTCGACCAGGCCAACTTCGCCTTCTACGGCACCGTGCTGACCGGCGTGACCGAACAGCAGCCACGCTGGAAGCGCGGCGTGGGCGTGGTGGAAGGCGCCATCGGCGAAGGCCTGGGCAAGCTGTACGTGGCCAAGTACTTCCCGGCCGAGCGCAAAGCGCGCATGGAAGAACTGGTGAAGAACCTGCTGGTGGCCTACAAGCAGAGCATCGACAGCATCGACTGGATGGGCCCGGAGACCAAGAAGCAGGCGCAGGAAAAACTGGCCAAGTTCACCCCGAAAATCGGCTACCCGAACAAATGGCGCGACTACAGCAAGCTGCAGTTCAACGCCGGCGACCTGGCGGGCAACCTGCGCCGCGCTACCGAGTTCGCGTACAACCGCAATATCGACAAGCTGGGCAAGCCGATCGACAAGGATGAATGGGGCATGACCCCGCAGACGATCAACGCCTACTATCGTCCAACCGCCAACGAGATCGTGTTCCCGGCCGCCATCCTGCAGCCGCCGTTCTTCGACATGAAGGCTGACGACGCGGTCAACTACGGCGCCATCGGCGCCGTGATCGGCCACGAAATCTCGCACGGCTTCGACGACTCCGGCTCGCAGTACGACGGCGACGGCAACCTGCGCGACTGGTGGACCGCGCAAGACCGCGCCGCCTTCAAGGTCAAGGCCGACGCCATGGTCAAGCAGTACGGCGCCTACGAGCCGGTGCCAGGCTACCCGATCAACGGCAAGCTGACCCTGGGCGAGAACATCGCCGACAACTCCGGCCTGGCGATCGCCTACAAGGCATACAAGATTTCCCTGGGCGGCAAGCAATCGCCAGTGATCGACGGCCTGACCGGCGAGCAGCGCGTGTTCATGGGCTTCGGCCAGGTATGGCGCACCAAGATGCGCGAGCAGCAGGCCATTGTGCAGGTCAAGACCGACCCGCACTCGGCCGGCCGCTTCCGCGCCAACGGCACCGTGGTCAACCAGCCAGCCTTCTACGAAGCCTTCGGCGTGAAGGAAGGCGACAAGATGTACGTCAAGCCGGAAGACCGCATCATCATCTGGTAATACAAACCAGGACAAAAAAGCCACGCCCCGCGTGGCTTTTTTTTTTAAGTTTGCCGGGGTGCCGTGCTAGAGTCGCGCGATACCGTCACACATACCTAGGAGGGTAACTTTGAAACGCAAGATCCTGAGCGCCATTGTCATCGGCCTCTTTACCGCCAACGCGGCAATCGCTGCCGGCAAAACCGCACTGAAATCCGGCATTGAAACGGCCAGCATGGACAAATCCGTGCGCGCCGCCGACGACTTCTACCTGTACACCAACGGTAGCTGGATGAAAAATACCCCGATTCCCGCCGACCGCGCCTCCTGGGGCACGTTCGCGCAGATGTCGGAAGAACTGCAACCGCGCCTGCGCGCGCTGATCGAAGAAGCCGCGGCCAAAGGCGGCAGCGCCGACGCCAAGCGCGTAGGCGACCTGTTCGCCTCCATGATGGACGAGGCACGCGTCGAGCAGCTGGGCATCACCCCACTGGCCGGCGAGCGCGCCCGCATCGCCGCCCTGAACGACAAGAAGCAGCTGGCCGCCCAGTTCGCGCACTTCTCGCGCATGGGCGTGAGCAGCCCGTTCGACGTCGGCATCCACCAGGATAACAAGGACTCGACCCGCTACGTGGCCGACCTGGGCCAGTCCGGCCTGTCCATGCCCGACCGCGACTACTACCTGAAAAAGGACGACGCCAAGCTGGCCGAAACCCTGGCCAAGTTCGAAGCCCATGTGGCCAAGCTGATGGCGCTGGCCGGCGACAAGAACGCCGCCGCCACCGCCAAAGCCGTCGTCAACGTGGAAACGCGCCTGGCGCAGATCCAGTGGACCAAGGTCGAGCTGCGCGATCCGGTCAAGGCCTACAACAAGGTCGAAGTCGCCAAACTGAACGAACTGATGCCCGGCTTCGATTTCGCCACCTGGATGGACGGCGTGCATATCGGCGGCAAAGTCAAAGACGTGATGGTCAGCCAGCCGAGCTACCTGCAGGCGCTGGACAAGGTGATCGCCGAGGTCTCGCTGGAAGACTGGAAGGCCTATATGGACTACCGCCTGCTGGCAACCTACGCGCCGCGCCTGTCCAAAGCCTTCGTTGACGAGCACTTCTCGTTCTACGGCACCGCCCTGAGCGGCGCCACCGAACTGCGCCCACGCTGGAAGCGCGCCGTATCGCTGACCGAAAACGCGATGGGCGAATCGATCGGCAAGCTGTACGTGGCCAAGCACTTCCCGCCGGAAGCCAAAGCGCGCATGGAAAAGCTGGTGAAAAACCTGCTGCAAGCCTTCAAGCAGGGCATCGACAACCTGGAGTGGATGAGCCCAGCAACGCGCAAGGAAGCGCACGCCAAGCTGGCCAAGTTCACCACCAAGATCGGCTACCCGAACAAATGGCGCGACTACAGCGCGCTCGAGATCAAGCGCGACGACCTGGTAGGCAACGTGATGCGCGCCAACCAGTTCGAGCATGAGCGCCAGGTCAACAAGCTGGGCAAATCGATCGACCGTGACGAGTGGCTGATGCCGCCGCAGCAGATCAACGCCTACTACAACCCGGAGATGAACGAAATCGTGTTCCCGGCCGCCATCCTGCAGCCGCCGTTCTTCGACATGAAGGCTGACGACGCGGTCAACTACGGCGGCATCGGCGCCGTGATCGGCCACGAAATCTCGCACGGCTTCGACGACCAGGGTTCGCAATACGACGGCGACGGCAACCTGCGCAACTGGTGGACCGAAGAAGACGGCAAGCGCTTCAAGGAGCGCACCGCGATCCTGGTCAAGCAATACGGCGACTTCGAGGCGCTGCCAGGCTACAAGGTCAACGGCGAGCTGACGCTGGGCGAAAACATTGGCGACAACTCCGGCCTGGCCGTGGCCTACAAGGCCTACAAGCTGTCGCTGAAGGGCAAGAAAGCGCCCGTGATCGACGGCCTGACCGGCGACCAGCGCTTCTACATGGGCTGGGCCCAGGTGTGGCGCTCCAAGTACCGCGATGCCGCGCTGATCGGCCAGTTGAAGAGCGACCCGCACTCGCCAGGCCCGTTCCGCGCCAACGGCACCGTGCGCAACCAGCCGGGCTTCTACGACGCCTTCAGCGTGAAAGAAGGCGACAAGCTGTACCTCGCACCGAAAGAGCGCGCGATTATCTGGTAACCCCCAAACCGGTAAACCGGGGTCAGACCCAAGGGTCAGACCCCAGTCCGCACCCGCCGCATGACAGGGTCAGACCCTTGGGTCTGACCCAGGTTTCCCGGGTTCAAAAAAGAGACACCCCATGAAAAAACACCTAATAGCGCTAGCCGCCGCCCTGATCGCCGCCAGCGCCGGCGCCGCCGACAAATCCGGCATTGAATTGCAATACATCGACCCCGCCATCCGCGCCCAGGACGACTTCTTCAAGCACCTGAACGGCAAATGGCTGGCCACCGCGGAAATCCCCGCCGAAATGTCCAGCTGGGGCGTATGGGAAAAGCTGTACGAAGACATCCAGCCGCAACTGCGCAAGATCATCGAAGACGCCGCCCAAAGCGCCGCCAACGACGACCAGAAACGCATCGGCGACTTCTACGCCTCCTTCATGGACGAAGCGCGCCTGGAACAACTGGGCGTAGCCCCGATCCAGCCCGAACTCGTACGCATCGCCGCCCTGAGCGACAAGAAACAGCTGCCAGCCCTGTTCGCGTACCACAACCGCCACAACTTCCCCGTCCCGATGGACATGGGCATCCACCAGGACAACAAAGACTCGACCAAATACGTGATCGACTTCGTCCAGTCCGGCCTCGGCATGCCCGACCGCGACTACTACCTGAAGAAGAACGACCCCAAGATGGCCGAAACGCTGGCCAAATACCAGGGCACGGTGGAAAAGATGCTGGCGCTGGCCGGCGACAGCAACGCCGCCGCCAACGCCAAAGCCATCATCGCCTTCGAAACCAGAATCGCCCAACTGCACTGGGACAAAGTCGCCCTGCGCGACCCGGTCAAAGCCTACAACAAAGTGCCCGTCGCCAAGCTGGGCGCACTGATGCCGGGCTATGACTGGAACACCTACCTGGCCAGCCTTGGCGTGGCCGGCAAGGTCGACTACGTGATCGTCAGCCAGCCAAGCTACCTGAAAGCCCTCGACAAGTTGCTGGCGGAAACCCCGCTCGACACCCTCAAGCCCTACCTCGCCTGGGGCGTGATCCGCGCCAACGCGCCCTACCTGTCGAAAGCCTTCGTCGACGCCAACTTTGAGTTCTACGGCAAACAGCTGGGCGGCGCCACCGAGCAGCGCCCACGCTGGAAGCGCGGCGTCTCCGCCACCGAAGGCGCGCTGGGCGAAAGCATCGGCAAGGTCTACGTCGAACAGCACTTCCCGGCCGCCAATAAAGCGCGTATGGAAGAACTGGTGAAGAACCTGCTGGCGGCCTACAAGGACAGCATCGACAAGCTGACCTGGATGAGCCCCCAGACCAAGAAAGAAGCGCAAGCCAAGCTGGCCAAGTTCACCCCGAAAATCGGCTACCCGAACAAATGGCGCGACTACAGCAAGCTGGTTATCGACCGCAACGACCTGGTAGGCAACGTCACCCGCGCCACCGAGTTCGCAGTGCAGAAGGAACTGGACAAGCTGGGCAAGCCGATCGACCGCGATGAATGGGGCATGACGCCGCAAACCATCAACGCCTACTACAACCCCGAGCTGAACGAGATCGTGTTCCCGGCCGCCATCCTGCAGCCACCGTTCTTCGACGCCAACGCCGACGACGCGGTCAACTACGGCGCCATCGGCGCCGTGATCGGCCACGAGATCTCGCACGGCTTCGACGACCAGGGCGCGCAATACGACGGCGACGGCAACCTGCGCGACTGGTGGACCGCGCGCGACCACAAGAACTTCAAGGCGCGCACCAGGATGCTGGTCAAGCAGTACGGCGCATTCAGCCCGGTCAAAGGCTACAAGGTGAACGGCGAGCTGACGCTGGGTGAAAACATCGCCGACAACTCCGGCCTCGCCATCGCATACAAAGCCTACAAGCTGTCACTGGGCGGCAAGCCAGCCCCGGTCATCGAAGGCTACAGCGGCGAACAGCGCTTCTACCAGGGCTGGGCGCAAGCCTGGCGCGCCAAAGCCCGCGAAGCAGCGCTGATCCGCCAGGTCACCACCGACCCGCACTCGCCAGAGGAATACCGCACCAACGGCACCCTGCGCAACCAGCCAGGGTTCTACGAAGCGTTCGGCGTGAAGAAGGGCGACCAGATGTACCTCGCGCCAAAAGACCGCGTGATCATCTGGTAAACCCGGTAAGGCGGGGTCTGACCCAAAAGGGTCAGACCCCCAACGGTTTCGCAGTCCCCGATTCGCGACCCCGCCAACACCACCCAGCCGTTGCGCTGACAGGGTCTGACCCTCCGGGTCAGACCCCGGTTTCCCGGGTTTAAAAAAGGCAAAAAAAAACCGCTCTAACGAGCGGTTTTTTTAGATTCCCAGCGATCAGCCCTTAGGCTCCGCAGCAGGTGCATCAGCAGCCGGAGCCGCCTGTTTCACCTCAGGCTCCTTGAACTTGCCGCCCGACTGGTTCGCCATGAACACAACCGCGCGCGCCACTTCCACATCGTCCAGGTCAGGGTTGCCGCCCTTGGCAGGCATTGCACGCAGGCCCTCGATGGCATGCTTCACAACGGTATCGTAACCTTGAGCAATACGAGCACCCCATGCGCCGGCATCGCCAGTCTTAGGTGCGCCAGCCGCGCCGCTACCGTGGCAAGCTGCGCAAGTCGCGGTGTAAACCGCCTCGCCAGTCTGCAGCACTTTCGGCGCATTTGCATCCTTCAGGGTAAAGCCATTGTCGGCCACAGGTGCCAGACGCTTAGCAATCTCCTCCGCGCTCTGGCTATCGGACCCGGCACCAGTCAGCTTTTCCTGGGTCACAAACTGCACCAGCAAAACGATGCCAATGATAGTGACGGCGAAGAAACCTACAACGGCAGCGACCAGCTGCTTAGGCGTTCTGATAGCGGATTCGTGGCTCATGATTTCCTTAGGACAGTTTTCGAAAAGCTGTAGAAGGGTTGTTTTTTTGGCATTGAAACCGCCAGGCCCTCGTCAAACCGACGATTATAGACGGAAACCCCTAGCTATGGAATGGATTTCCGGCTATCCTTCGTGTCTCTTCAGTATCACCTGCGGCTGTAGCTCAGTGGATAGAGTATCGGCCTCCGAAGCCGAGGGTCGTGGGTTCGATCCCCGCCAGCCGCGCCATCAACCATACGAATTTTCAGGTAGTTTCCCGCTATCTGACCGTTGGTGTGATAAGTTCCAAAATCCGACAACACTTGAATCCAACCCGGTGTTGCCCGTATGCGCCAAATTCCTGTTTATTTTCCAAAGTAAGGCGCGAACGCTTCCTGTAGTTCTGCGGGAAGAGAATTGAAATCGATGCGCTGGTTCCTGATCTCAGTGCGTAGCCGCTCAGGACCGCGGAAAGCGCGAACCGTTCGGGCGGCAAGGTCGTGCGCCAGCTCTTGAAGGATTGGGTCGGGCACGTTACCGTCGTTATTGGCGTTCGGGTCGTGGACCTCGAATGTCTCCGCAGCGTCATCGCCGCCACATTTATCGCCACGTATGGTGAAGACGGACCCGTTATCCCATAATTCGTAAAGCCGTTGGCCGGATTCAGGCTTGCGTCGTTTGAAGTAGCCGGTGAGCATGTAATACGTTGATGTCGCATCCTTTGCTCGTGCGAATACCCAGACCCGGGCAGTGTGTACTTCATTGTCCTCAATCTGGCCGCACAAAGCGCGCTGGTCTTCGGGGAATGGCTCGAGGTTTGCCTGGTGAAGGGGCAAACGCAGACCGAGCACGGGCACCGTCAAGAAGGCCGGCGGCTTGTTGCTGCCCGCTGCAGCGGCTGCCGTGCAGATTGAAAACAGGGCTGCCTTAATAAGGCAGTCAATAACGATAGACCGCAAAATGTGGCCTCTCTTCCCGATACTTTTTACCGGCCCAGAAATCGCCGTGGGCGAAGTCGGAAATCCAGTTCCTTCCGTCCTAGCCGGCTACATGGTCCGCTGGGCCGCCCGTATGCGGCTTCATCACCATCACATCGCCGCGAACGAAATTGAAGCTGTCGAACTGCTTGGCGGGCCGCGTCGGCTTGAAGTCGACGGGTAGGTTCGAGTGTGGCACGGCGCAAGTGCCAAAGACTTGCGATCGATCAACACAAGCGAGGAGGAGGGATGCAGCAATAAGTGCCTCCGAAGCTAGAGCAGCCTGCACGCCATTGAGCGTTTTGCCGATCCGCGAGGTCCTGCCACTTTTCTTAAGCTGGTGACCGGATTCGAACAGCATCCCTTTGCAACTGTAGCAATGTGTTGCCTGGTGGCGCTGGTCGTCAGCAGGCGGTCCAGGCAAGCGGTGGCACGGCGGGGGCGGCTGGATGGGTAGCCCACCCGGCACCCGCCACACTTGCAAATGTGATAATTATCGTGCAAGATATGCACTCATTTTCGCCAGCTCAACGATCATGATGTTCAAACCCAACCTGGACTTGTTGCGGGCAGTGGCCGTTGTGCTGGTGCTGGTTGCGCACGTCTGTGAAGTGCATGATTGGGACTATGGCGACATCCAGTACCGGATGGGCCAGCTCGGGGTGATGTTGTTCTTCGTGCACACCAGCCTGGTCCTGATGCAGTCGCTGGAGCGCCAGAACCTGGAGGGCAGCGCGCTGTTCAAGCGGTTTTATATCCAGCGCCTGTTCCGTATCTACCCCCTCAGCGTCGTTTTTGTCCTGAGTATCTATGTGTTCGGGCCGGAGGTTTACAGCCTGTTCGAGCTGTTCACCAACCTGACCTTGACCCAGAACCTGGCCTATACGCGCTATATGAGCGGCGTATTGTGGTCCTTGCCGCTGGAAGTGCAGATGTATGTGGTGCTGCCCTTCCTTTACGTCTTCTTCAAGGACCGTCCGGTACGCTGGCTGTTGATCCTGTGGCTTGCCGCGATCCCGCTCGCCATCCTGATCCCCAGCATCACGCGGCGCCTGACCATTTTCATTTTTGTGCCTTGTTTCCTGGGCGGTGTGATCGCCTGGCGCCTGCAGAACCGGGAACGCTTGCCGGCCTGGGTCTGGCCGCTGTTACTGGCCCTGCTGTGCGTGCTGTACGGGGCGTTTTCCGATCCGCGCACCGAGAACGTGGGCCGCTGGAGTGCTTGCCTGGCGCTGGGCCTGGCAATCCCTTATATCCGCCAGCTGCAGACACCACGCTTGAACCAGGTGAGCAAAACGATTGCCACCTACAGCTATGGCATTTACCTGTTCCACTACCCCTTGCTGTACATCGCATTCGACCACCTGGCGTACTTGCCGACGGCCGTGCAATGGCTGATCTTTGGCAGCAGCCTGTGGGCGGCCACGTATTTCGGCTACCACCTGATCGAGCATCCGATGATCAAGCTGGGCGTGCAGTGGAGCCTGCGCCGCGCAACAGGCAAGGCGGTGGCGCCCGCCAGTTGAGCGGGGCATGATTTGCCGCAAAGGTTAGGGCGGCGGGCTCGGGCATCATGGCACGATGCTGAAGCCCAACCTCGACTTGCTGCGTGCCGTGGCGGTGCTGCTGGTGCTGGCAGCGCACGTCGCCGGCTATACCATCCAGACCAGCCGCACTTCCTACGCGCTGGGCCAGCTGGGCGTGATGCTGTTCTTCGTACATACCAGCCTGGTGCTCATGCAGTCGCTCGAGCGCCAACAGCTGGCCAGGGCTGCGCTGTTGCGCGCCTTCTACCTGCAGCGCGCCTGCCGCATCTATCCCCTGTGTGTCGTAATGCTGATTGGCATCTACCTGTTCCTGGATCGGCAGTGGACGCCATTTGAAATCGCAGCCAACCTGCTGCTGGTGCAAAACCTGGTGTATGCGCGCTATATGTCGACGGTGCTGTGGTCGCTTTGCCTGGAAGTGCAGATGTATGTGCTGCTGCCGTGGCTGTTCCTGCTGTTCCGCCACCGCCCGCCAGGCTGGCTGCTGGCGCTGTGGCTGCTGTCGGTGCTAGTCGCTTTCCTCGTGCCCTTGCTCAGCCCGCGCCTGAATGTGCTGGAATATGCCCCGTGCTTCCTGGCCGGGGTGCTGGCCTGGCGCCTGGCCGAGCGGCCGCGCTTGCCGGGCTGGCTGTGGCCGCTGGTGCTGGCTGTGCCGTGCCTGGCGTACGTCGCCTGGGCCGAGCCGCGTGCCAATAATTACGGGAGCTGGGCAGTCTGCCTGGCGGTGGCGCTGGCCTTGCCGTGGCTGCGCCAGCTGGCGGCGCCGCGCCTGAACCAGGCCAGCCGCCTGGTGGCGCGCTACAGTTATGGGATTTACCTGTTCCATCCGCCGCTGCTCTGGTATGCCTTCCGCACGCTGGACGGCGTGCATCCGGTCTGGCAGTGGACGGTGTTCCTGGCGCTGCTGGCGTTGTTGACCGGCCTCGGCTACCACCTGGTGGAGCTGCCGATGATACGGTTGGGCGCGCGCTGGAGTGCGCGCCGGCCGCTCAGGCCAGCGGGCGCGCCGCCAGTTGTTCCGGAGTCGAGTAGATGGTGATGTGCTGGCCGGCCAGCTGCTGCAGGTGGTCGAAAAAGCCGCGCGCCGGAATCCACCAGGAGGCGGCGTCGCCGACCAGGCCCTGTTGCATCAGGCCGGCGCGCTGGAATTCGGCCATGAAGTAGGCGCGCAAGTCTTCACGCGAGCGGTGGTCGATGCGGCGCTGGGCCAGGGCCGGGTCGAACGGGCGCAGCGGCACTTCGTAGCGCTGGCCGGCCTGGTCGATGCAGGGCAGGAGGAAGTTGCGTTCGCCCCAGACCGGTTCCGGGAAGGCGTCGCCCATGGCGTCTTCCAGCACGTGGTAGAAGGTGACCGGCCCCATGGAAATGCCCAGGCCCAGTACTTTTGCACGCTCCAGCCCGACAAAGCGCTGCCAGGGCGAACCTTCGCCGAACACGGACGGCGCCTGGTGGTGCGCCTCGGTCAGGTAGCGCGCGTGGCGGCCCCAGGCCGACACCGAATGCGTCGGGTGCACGCTGCGGGCGATGCCGGGGCTGGCCAGGAAGGCTTCCGGCAGGCGGCCCATATTGGTGCCGTGCTTGCGCACATCGAATACGTAATCGCTCATTTCCGCCGTGGCGAGGATGGAGCCGCCCGGCATGTAATACGTCGGCAGCACCAGCGTGCCTTGCGGGCCGACCGCGTCCTGCAGCGCCTGCACCACGGTGGCGGCGCCGCCTTCCACATAGCCCAGGCTGCTGAGCGAGGAGTGGATGAAGACGGCGTCGCCCGGTTCAATGCCGAGGCGGGCCAGGCCGGCCGCCAGTTCTTCGCGGCTGACATGGCGCCGGGTCTGCTTCTGTTCCCGCGCGCTGCTGCGGCGGCGCAGCAGTTCCAGCGCGGCTTTGGCCAGGCGCTTGGCCGGCTTAAGCATTGCGTGCCTTCAGCAGGTCCTGTTCCAGCAGGTTGGAATCGATGCAGAACTTGGCGGCCCAGTTCAGGAATTCATACTGGCCGTAAGCGCCATCGACCGGGAAGGAGCCTTTCACGGCGCCGCGCGTTTCTTTCGGGCCGTCCAGTTTGACGGTGCGCCGCACGTACTGGTTCAGGCGCTGGCCGGCAGCGAAGTAGCGCTGCTCGCCGGTCAGCTGGTACAGCAGGAACAGGCAGTGCGCGTTCTGCACGGAGCCGGTCAGGCAGGCGAATTTCACGGCCGGGCGCCATTGGCTGTCGAGGCGGCCGGCCAGGAAGCCGTCCGGGCCCACGGCGTCGAGCAGGGCGTTGCCGGTGCGCACGGCGGCGGCCAGCAGTTCCGGGCGCTGCGACAGCAGGTAGCCTTCCAGCGCGCCGCGCAGCACATAGCCGATGGTGTGGCTGAGCGGGTGGATCGGGTCGTTCAGGCAGTTGGAGGCGAACCAGCCGTTCGGCTGCTGCTTGGTCAGGGCCCATGCCACCTGGCGCAGGCCGGCTTCGCCGTAGCCGTGGCCGGGCGCCACGCGCTCGGCGGCGAACAGGCCCCACGACACATGGGTTTCATAGGCTTTCTCGCCCGGCTTGGCGAACGGGGTAGGGTGTTTGCGCCAGCAGCCGTCTTCGTCCAGCGAGTCGCGCAGCCAGGCGGCGGCGCGGTGCATGGCGTCCAGATAGCGCGGGTCGCCGTATTCCTGGGCGCCGGCGGCCAGGCCGATCAGGATCTGGCCGGTGTTGAAGGTGACCGGCACGCACGGCGTGGAGTCGATGCGGCCGCCCTGGAAGCCGCCTTCCGGGAACTGGATGGCGACGAACCAGTCCAGCATGCGGCGGGCGCGCTGGTGCAGTTCGTCGCTGCCCTGGCGGCGCGCCAGTTCGATGATGGTGGGCACGATGTAGCCGGTGGTTTCCGGATACGAGGTGGCCCAGCCTTTGACCAGGCTGAAGTCGCGCGCCACGCCGCCATCGGCCGAGGCCGAATGGTCCTGGGCCGCGCGCAGCCAGTCGGTGCATGCTGCCAGCACGGCTTCGATGCCCGGATCGGTCGCTGGCAGGCCGGCCTGGTCGGCCTTGCGTTCCGCCACCGCGCCCAGGGGCAGGGGGGCTTCCGGGGTGAGTTTGTTCTTAATCGACCGCAACAGCTGGCGCATTGTGTTCCCATTCAATGTTGTCATTTGACCATCATCATGATGCCAGCCGGGCTGCCCAGTGTCAATTTCGCGATTGCCGCGGCGGCCACCGTTGATATACTATGATAGACGTTTTGATAATTTTCCCGCGCCCACCGTCATGAATTCCCCGTCCCCGGATCAGGTTGCCTTGCAGGGTGCAACCATGGAACTGCTGTTCCCGTCGCCCGTCATGCATTTTGACTGGCCCGACAGCGAAGAATTGAACCGGGCGCTGCGCGATGTGGTGCTGGCGCGACGCACCAGCAGTTGCGGCACCGTGAAAACCAACCGTGGCGGCTGGCAGTCGAATGCCGACATGCAGGACTGGCAGGAAGCGCCGGTACGCCAATTGCTCGAGCGCATGACCACTCTGGCGCGCGAATACGTGGCGCGCCAGACCGGGCGCGACGCGGCCGAGTTCGCCACTGGCTGGAAAATCCGCGCCTGGGCCAATATCAACGAGCACGGCCACTACAACCGGCGCCACGACCACCTGGGCGTGCATTCCTTCTTTTCCGGCGTGTACTACGTGAACGTGGGCGACATCACCGCCGGCACCGCGTCGGGCGGCCGCACCCGCTTCGAGGATTGCAGCTTCGTCGCCATCGACGTCGACCGCCAGCCCGATCCGCTGCGGCGCGACTACTTCATGACCCCGCGCAATGGCCGCATGCTGCTGTTCCCGGCCAGCCTGATGCACTCGGTCGAGGTGTACGGCGGAACCCAGCAGCGCATCACCATTGCCTTCAACCTGTACCACCCGAGCTTCACCGTGCCGCGCCTGGACGAGCGGCTGCAGGCCAGCGACTGGTGGCTGACCAATTTCCGCGGCCTGGTGCTGCTCAAGCGAAAGATCCCGGAAAAGCTGTATGCGCTGGTGCTGTTGCCGCGCCAGCTGCTGGCGCGCCGCGTCAGCAACCCGCTGTCCCTGAAAGCCTGGGGCCAGCATATCGACGCGGCCATGCAGCATGCCACCGCGCTGGCATCCGAACATTTTGAGACCAAGCGTAATGCCTGATTCGCGCGGCATGTCCCGCAGCTTTTCGCTCTACCTTGACGCGCTGCGCCTGGCGGCGGCGCTGACCGTCATGCTGGCGCACACGGCGCGCGCCAGCATCCTGGGCGCGCCCCTGCTGCCCAATTCGGTCGGCCACAATGCGGTGGTGGTGTTCTTCCTGCTGTCGGGCTATGTGATCGCCTACGTGGCCGAGCACAAGGAAAACGACGCGGCCAGCTTCTGGACCAGCCGCCTGGCGCGCATTTACTCGGTGGCGCTGCCGGCCGTGCTGCTGGCGCCGCTGGCCGACATGCTGGGGCAGATGGTCGATGCGCGCGCCTATGCCGGCCTGACCACGCACGATTACGGCTGGCTGCGCGTGGCGGCCAGCCTGCTGTTCGCCAACGAGCTGTGGCTGGTGTCCATCATGCCGTTCTCCAATTCGGCCTACTGGTCGCTGTGCTATGAGATGGCCTACTACCTGCTGTTTTCGCTGTGGTGCTTTGGCCGCGGCGCGCGCCGCTGGCTGTGGCTGGCGCTCGCCATGCTGCTGATCGGCCCCAAGATCCTGCTGCTGGCCCCGGTCTGGTGCCTTGGTGTCGTGGTCTACCGCTGGCAGGGCGGCTACGCCATCGGCGCCGCCACCGGCTGGCTGCTGTGGCTGGCGTCCCTGGTGGGCCTGGCCGCCTTCCAGTACTGGGACGTCGGCGCCGCCCTGTCGCACTGGACCGGCAGCGTGCTGGGGCCGGAGCTGTACCGCCAGCTGCATTTTTCTAAACATTTCCTGGGCGACTACCCGCTGGCGCTCCTGATTGCCATGAACTTCATCGGTTTCCGCCGCATTGCGCCGGCCTTCGACAGCCTGTTCGCCGCGCTGGCGCCGGCGCTGCGCCGCGCCGCCGGCTATACCTTCTCGATCTACCTGTTCCACCTGCCGCTGGTGCTGCTGTTTGAAGTGCTGCTGGCCGGCATGGGGCAGGGCTATGCCTACCTGGCCGCCGTGCTGGCCGCCACCCTGGCCAGCGTGGTGCTGCTGGGCAGCGTCACCGAGTTGCAGAAGGAACGCCTGCGCCAATGGCTGCGCCGGCAGCTGGCGGCCGGCGGCAAAGTCGGCTACCAGGCCGCGGAGCCACGCCCATGACCATCGGCAGCGACCTGGCGCGCGGCGTCAAATGGGTGGCCGGCGCCAAGCTGGCGGCACAGGTCATCACCTGGGGCGTCACCATCTATGTCATGCGCCTGCTGGCGCCGTCCGACTACGGCTTGCTGGCCATGTGCATGGTGGTGATCGGCCTGCTGACCATGTTCGCCGAAGTCGGCCTGGGCCCGGCCCTGATCCAGCGCAAGGAAATCAGCGAACAGGACCTGCGCCAGGCCATGGGGGTGATCTGGCTGGCCAACCTCGGCCTGTGCCTGCTGACCAACCTGCTGGCGCCGCTGGTGGCGGCCCTGTACGGCCAGCCGCGCCTGCAGCCGGTCATGCATGTGCTGTCGCTGCAGTTCATCCTGCTGCCGCTGGTGGTGGTGCCCGATGTGCTGCTGCAGCGCCGCCTCGAATACAAGCAGCGCTCGCTGATCGAACTGAGCGGGGCGCTGGTTGGCTCCCAGGCCACGCTGCTGCTGGCGATATTCGATTGCGGCGTGTGGTCGCTGGTGGGCGGCATGCTGGCGCAGCAGCTGTGGCGGGTGGGCGCCCTCAACTGGTGCGTGCCGGGCCAGCCGTGGCCGCTGTGGAAGCTGCAGGGCATGGGTTCCCTGCTCGGCTTTGGCGGCAACGTCACCGCCACCCGCCTGCTGTGGTACAGCTTCATGCAAGCCGACGTCGCCATTGTCGGGCGCGTGCTGGGCGACCAGCTGCTGGGCTGGTATTCGGTCTCGATGCACCTCGCTTCGCTGCCCATGCAGCGCATTGCCGGCATCCTCAACCACGTGCTGTTCCCCATCATGGCGCGCAGCCAGCATGATTTGCCGGCCATCCGCCACGGCGTGCTGCAAGTGCTGGGCTATGTCAGCGTGCTGGCCTTCCCCATGATGTGGGGCATGGCCTGCGTCGCGCCGGAGCTGGTCAGCGTGGTGCTGGGCCCGGACTGGCAGGGCGCGGTGCTGCCGCTGCAGGTGCTGTGCCTGGTCATGCCCTTCCGTACCTTGGCCCAGCTGCTGCCGGCCGTGGTCGATGCCGTGGGCCAGACCGGGGTCAACCTGCGCAACGTGCTGCTGGCCTGCCTGGTGATGCCGCCCGCGTTCTACCTCGGCACGCACTGGGGCATCAAGGGCGTGGCCTATGCCTGGCTGCTGGCCTATCCGGTGGTGCTGCTGGCCAATATGCGGCGCATGCTGCAGGTGCTGGGCTTGCGCGCCGGCCAGGTGCTGGGCCGGATCGGCCCCACCATCCTGTGCTCGGGCCTGATGGCCGGCGCCGTTACCGCGTTGCGGCCTCAGCTGGCGGCCCAGCCGCGGCCCTGGGCCCTGGCGGCCGAGGTGCTGGGCGGCGTGCTGGCCTATGGCCTGGCCAGCCTGCTGTTCAACCGCGACATGGTGCGCGAGGTGCGCAGCCGCATAGGACGGCGCGCGGCGGCCTCCTGAGTTTGATTGTATTTTTCTATTGAAACTTTTGGAGAGTTTCCTAAACGCAGCAGCTTTTTATACTTGAGCACATGATCTGGCCGGGCTCCCCTATCCCGCAGCCCACGCCGCCAGATGGACCCCAGCTCCCGGTTCACTCCCTCCGCATTTCCCGAGCCGATAAGGAGCACCGCCATGCGCCTCAACACGCCTGTCACCAGCCAGGAATTCATCCTGGACGAGGGCAAGACCATTGTTTCGACCACGGATTTGAAGGGCAAGATTACTTACGCCAATCCGTATTTCATTGAAGTGTCCGGTTTCACCGAAGACGAGCTGGTGGGCGCGCCGCAAAACATCGTGCGCCACCCCGACATGCCGGTCGATGCCTTTGCCGACCTGTGGAACACCATCAAGAGCGGCACGCCGTGGACCGGCCTGGTCAAGAACCGCTGCAAGAATGGCGACTTTTACTGGGTGCTGGCGAATGTCACGCCGGTGATCGAGGCGGGCCGCCCGGTGGGCTATATGTCGGTGCGCACCAAACCGAGCCGGGAACAGGTGGCGCAGGCCGAAGCGCTGTACCGCGAGCTGCGCGAGGGCAACCCGCGCCGCCTGCGCCTGGAACGCGGCCGCCTGCGCCAGCGCGGCTGGCGCAACTGGCTGGACCAGCTGCGCAACCTGTCGCTGGCGCGCCACATCGGCCTTGGCATGGGCGCGCTGAGCGGCCTGCTGGCCTTCCTCGCCGTGGCGGGCGTGCAACTGGGGGCGCCACTCTGGCTGACCGCGCTCAACACCGTGTTCATCCTGGCCGCCCTCTATTTCTGGTATTCCCTGCAGCGAGCCATCGTGCAGCCGCTGCGGCGCGCCACCAGCTTCGCGCGCAAGATGGCGGGCGGCGACCTGACCGGCGCCATCGAGATCGGCGCCGACAATGAAATGGGCCAGCTGCTGGCCGCGCTGCGCCAGACCAATGTCAACCTGCACAGCATCATTGGCGAGGTGCGCGACAACTTCGACGAAATCAAGACCGCCACCAGCGAAATCGCCAGCGGCAACCGCGACCTGTCGGGCCGCACCGAGTCGCAGGCGTCCAGCCTGCAGCAGACGGCGGCCAGCATGGAGCAGCTGACCAGCAATGTGCAGCAGAGCGCGGCCAGCGTGCACAGCGCCAATTCCCTGGCCGAGCAAGCCTCCAGCGTGGCGGCGCAGGGCGGCAATATCGTGTCGCAGGTGGTGCAGACCATGGATGAGATCAGCCAGTCGTCGCGCCAGATCCTGGAAATCATCGGCATGATCGATGGCATCGCCTTCCAGACCAATATCCTGGCCCTGAACGCGGCGGTGGAAGCGGCGCGCGCCGGCGAGCATGGCAAGGGCTTTGCCGTGGTGGCGTCGGAGGTGCGCAACCTGGCGCAGCGCTCGGCCACGGCGGCCAAGGAAGTCAAACAACTGATCGACAGCTCGATCGCCCGCGTCGACGCCGGCACCCGCCTGAGCAGCAATGCCGGCGCCACCATGGCCGAGGTGATCCAGTCGGTGATGCGGGTGACCCAGGTCATGGATGAAATCGACACCGCCACCAAGGAGCAAAGCCACGGCATCGGCCAGGTCAACCAGGCCGTGGTGCAGATTGACGACATCACGCAGCAGAACGCCGCCCTGGTGGAGCAGGCCGCCGCCGCCGCCGGCAGCCTGGCGCGCCAGGCCGAATGGGTGGCGCAATCGATGGCCGTGTTCAAACTGCAGGAACAAGGGGCGCGGCGGGCGGCGCCGCGGCGGGCCTTGGCACTCCACTGAGGGTTACCGATAATCAACATTGACTTGGCATAGTGTTAATGTATGATGTCATTATGTAACTAATATTTCCAGCCTGCCCGCTGAGGGTTTCCCCAACTGACTTGCACGGTCGAATTGGGTATGCTGGAACTCGAACCCTTGGTAGTGGCCGCGTGATGAGCGCACGTGAAAAATTGCAAAGAACAAACGCATGTGCGGATTAGTCGCTGTACTTAACCTGGATGGCCGCCCGGCCGAACTGCCGCTGCTGAAGCGGATGACCGACCTGATCCGCCACCGCGGTCCGGACGACGACGGCTTTTATACTGCCGGTCCGCTGGGCTTCGGTTTCCGCCGCCTGTCGGTGCTTGACCTGAGCCCGGCCGGCCACCAGCCGATGACCCTGGCCGAGGCCGGCCTGACCATCGTCTTCAACGGCGAGATCTACAACTACCTGGAGCTGCGCGCCGAGCTGGAGGCGCTGGGCCACCGCTTCCACTCCACCGGCGACACCGAAGTACTGCTGCACGCCTACCAGCAGTGGGGGCACGCCTGCCTGCCGCGCCTGAACGGCATGTGGGCCTTCCTGGTGCACGACCGGCGCACCGGCCAGGTGTTCGGCGCGCGCGACCGCTTCGGCATCAAGCCGCTGTACCGTTACCAGGACAAGCAGCACATCATGTTTGCCTCGGAAATCAAGGCCATCCGCGACAGCGGCCGTTACCATGGCGGCACCAACTGGGAAATCGCCGCCAACTTCCTGGTGCGCGGCGCCCTCGACAACAGCAACGCCTCCTTCTACCAGGGCATCGCCTCGGTCGGCGCCGGCTGCGCCTTTGAACTGGGCCAGGACGGCAGCTATCGCGAGTGGACATACTGGAGCGTGGAGCAGGTGGCGGCGCGCACGGTGGCCGACCCGGCGGCCGAGTATGCCGAACTGTTCGAGGATGCGGTGCGCCTGCACATGCGCAGCGACGTGCCGGTGGCGGTACACCTGTCGGGCGGGCTCGATTCCAGCGCCATCCTGTGCGCGGCGGCGCGCGTGCGCCAGGCGGCCGGCGCGCGCGACCCGCTGCTGTCCTTCTGTTTCCAGGACCGCGACTTCGACGAGCACCAGTACATCGAGGCCAACCTGGCCCAGACCGGCTCGCAGATGGAATTGCTGCAGACCAGCCCGCGCCAGCTGTGGGACGACCTGCCGCGCGTGCTGTGGCACCAGGACGAACCGGTGCACACGTTTACCGCCTGCGTCAGCTACCAGCTGATGCGCCAGACGGCCGCGCGCGGCGTCAAGGTGGTGCTGAACGGGCAGGGCGCCGACGAAACGGCGGCCGGCTACCCATCCTTTGTCAGCAACTACTGGCACAGCCTGCTGCGCGCCGGCCAGCCGCTGCGCATGTGGTCGGAGATCCGCGCCCACGCCCAGTGGCATGGCGGCGACCCGGCCGCGCGCCTGCGCGACCAGCTGGCGCTGGGCGCGCGCAGCGCCCTGGCCCTGCTGCCGCCCTACCGCTATATGGCCGAGCAGCGCGCGCGCCAGCGCGTCGCCGCCAGTCCCTGGCTGCAGGACGAGTTCAGCCGCCATGCCACGCCGCGCGTGGTGACCGGCCAGGACCAGCGCCTGCCGGCCGCCCTGGTGGACGCCATGCGGCGCGCGCCGCTGCCCGTCTTCCTGCGCGTGGAAGACCGCAATTCCAGCGCCCATTCGCTCGAAGGGCGCCTGCCTTTCCTCGATTACCGCCTGGTCGAACTGCTGTTCCAGCTGCCCGACCACTGGCGCATGCGCGGCTACTGGAACAAGTACGTGCAGCGCGAAGGCATGCGCGGCCGCATTCCCGAGCTGGTGCGCACGCGCGTCGACAAGATGGGCTTCCCGGTGCCGACGCGGCGCTGGCTGACCGGCGAGCTGTACGAGGACGTGCGCGACTTGCTGTCGAGCCAGGCGACCCGTGAACGCGGCCTGTACAACGTGCCGGCCCTGTTGCGGGCCCTCGACAGCGCAAAAAGCAACACTAATGTGGCGCTGGCGGCCCCGCTGTTCCAGGTGGCCGAATTCGAGCTGTGGTGCCGCCAGGCGTCCTCATCCGTAACCGCCGACACGGCTGAGTGCGCTGTTGCCGCCTGAGTCCGGCGGCAGAAAAGGCTGTGACAGCGGCCGCCTTCTGGTGTAAAATTGACAATGCATATCAATAATGCAAGTTTGTTGGCGCGATGTCATGCCCACGTAGCATCTCATGCTCAAAATGTTAAATTCCTGAAAGAAATGTGTGGTGCGCCGGCGCTTTTTTGTTGGCCGATTGCGCCCTCTTTGTGAACTCGGCATTGAACTTGCTCGGCTATTGATATATAGTTGTCTTTATAGTAATAGGTAATTCTCACAGGAACCCGAAATGGATAATGCGAAGGTTGTCGCGGTAGTTGGTTTGGGATATGTCGGGCTGCCCTTGGCAGTCGAGTTTGGCAAGAAGCGCAAAACCATAGGCTTTGACCTGTCGCAAGCCAAGATCGAGAATTACCGCAATTTCTGCGACCCGACCGGCGAAGTGTCGGAGCAGGAACTGCGCGAAGCGACCCAGCTGAGCGTTACCTACGACCCGGCCGCGCTGGCCGAGGCCGACTACATCGTGGTGGCCGTGCCGACCCCGGTCGACAACGCCCACGCCCCCGATTTCAGCCCGCTGGTCGGCGCCTCGACCACGGTGGGCAAGCACATGAAAAAAGGCGCCATCGTCGTCTATGAATCGACGGTCTATCCCGGCGCCACCGAGGAAGTCTGCATCCCCGTGCTGGAACAGCATTCCGGCCTGAAATGGCTGCAGGACTTCAACGTCGGCTACTCGCCGGAGCGCATCAACCCGGGCGACAAGCAGCACCGCCTGACCACCATCCTGAAAGTGGTGTCCGGCGATACCCCGGCAACCCTGGACGAAGTGGCTAAACTGTATGAGTCGATCGTGACCGCCGGCGTGTACCGCGCCTCCTCCGTGAAGGTGGCGGAAGCGGCCAAGGTCATCGAAAACACCCAGCGCGACCTGAACATCGCGCTGATGAACGAACTGGCCATCATCTTCGACAAGATCGGCATCGACACGCTGGAAGTGCTGCAGGCGGCGGGCACCAAGTGGAATTTCCTGCCCTTCCGCCCGGGCCTGGTGGGCGGCCACTGCATCGGCGTCGACCCGTACTACCTGACCCACAAGGCTGATATGATCGGCTACCACCCGCAGGTGATCCTGGCGGGGCGCCGCATCAACGACGGCATGGCCAAGTTCGTGGCAGAAAAGACCGTCAAGCAGATGATCGCGGCCGGCAGCCACATCAAGGGCGCCAAGGTCAATGTGCTGGGCCTGACCTTCAAGGAAAACTGCCCCGACCTGCGCAATTCGAAAGTGGCGGACGTGGTGTTTGAACTGCAGTCGTACGGCCTGGACGTGCACGTGCACGACCCGGTGGCCGATGCCGGGGAATCGCAGCACGAATACGGCATCCGCCTGGAGAGCTGGGACCAGCTGCCGGCGGCCGATGCGCTGGTGGCGGCCGTCTCGCACAAGGAACTGCTGGCATTGTCGCTGGGCGAGCTGTCGTCCAAGCTCAATCCCGGCGGCTGTTTCATCGACGTCAAGTCGGCATTCAATATGGCAGGCCTGGAAGAAGCTGGTTACAGCGTCTGGCGCCTGTAATAAAAAGTACTAGGGAGCCTGGGAGGGCTGTAGTGGGCAAGTTTGACGACGTACGGCTGCACCTGCGCGGCCAGCGATACCATTGGCTGGTGACGGGTGCGGCTGGGTTCATCGGCTCCAACCTGGTGGAGGCGCTGCTCAAGCTCGGCCAGCAGGTCACGGGCCTGGACAACTTCGCCACCGGCCACCAGCACAACCTGGACCAGGTGCGCGAAGCCGTCGGCTCGCAGGCCTGGGCCGCCTTCGCCTTTATCGAAGGCGATATCCGCGACCTGGCCACCTGCCACGCCGCCTGCGCCGGCAAGGACTTCATCCTGCACCAGGCTGCGCTCGGTTCGGTCAGCCGCTCGATCGACGACCCGCTGCTGACCAACAGCGCCAACGTGACCGGCTTCCTGCACATGCTGGTGGCGGCGCGCGACGCCAAGGCGCGGCGCTTTGTGTATGCCGCCTCCAGCTCCACCTACGGCGACCATCCGGCCCTGCCGAAGGTGGAAGACACCATCGGCCGCCCGCTGTCGCCGTACGCCGTCACCAAATACGTCAACGAGCTGTACGCCGACGTCTTTGCCCGCACCTACGGCATGGAAACCATCGGCCTGCGCTACTTCAATGTGTTCGGCCCGCGCCAGGACCCGGAGGGCGCCTACGCCGCCGTGATCCCGCAGTGGGTGTCGGCCCTGATCCGCAACCGTCCGCTGTTCATCAACGGCGACGGTGAAACCAGCCGCGATTTCTGCTTTATCGATAACGTGGTGCAAGCCAACCTGTTGGCAGCCCTGGCCGACCGCCCCGAGGCGCTCAACCAGGTGTACAACGTGGCGCTCAACGAGCGCACCAGCCTCAACCAGCTTTACCTGATGATGCGCGACCTGCTGCAGGAGCGTTTCCCGCACTTGCGCCAGCATCAGGCCCAGTACCAGGGATTCCGGGCCGGCGACGTGCGCCATTCGCAGGCCGACATCAGCAAGGCGCGCGAGCTGTTGGGATTCGAGCCGACGCACCGTATCGGCGCCGGCTTGCAGGAGGCCATGGACTGGTACGTCCGCCACCTGGCCCCGCAAAACCAGGGATAAAGAAAGGCGTGAAGGCAGCGCCCGCCTTCGCAGCCTGCATAAGAAGTAAAGCGGGAGGGACTAAAAATGCTAAGAATTTCCAATCACTACATCTCGAAGGTTGTGTTCAGCCTGCTGTTCATGGAAGTGATGATCCTGATTGGCTCGTTCTATGCCGGGGCGGGCCTGCGCTTCTTCGACGGTGAACAGTTCGTCGTCCCCAAGCTCGACCATTTCTTCATGTCGGCCTGCATTTTCGCCGCCGCCATCGTCTTCAGCATGAGCGCGCTGGGCATGTACCAGATCAATTTCCAGGAAGGCTTGCGCAATCCCTTCTTCTTCCAGCTGATGCCGTCGTTCGCCATGGGCTTTTGCATCCTGACCCTGGTGTTCTACCTGGCGCCCGACCTGTATTTCGGGCGCGGCATCCTGGTGCTGGTGTTCGTGATCGCCGGCACCGGCATCCTGCTGGCGCGCGCCATGTTCCTGAAAACCTCGCGCTCGCATTTCCTGGCCACCCGCATCATCTTCCTCGGCGGCGGCGCCATGGCCAAGGAGTGCGGCGAGCTGGCCACGCGCGACACCAACTACCGCAAATACGATATCGCCGGCTATGTCGCCATGCCGTCGGAAGAGGTGTGCGTGCCGCACAGCAAGCTGCTGCACCTGCCGGAGGGCGGCTCGCTGGTGGCCCTGGCCAATGCCCAGCGCGTGGCGGAAATCGTGGTGTCGGTACAGAACCGGCGCGGCGGCGCCTTCCCCATCAAGGAACTGCTCGAGTGCAAGCTGTACGGCATCCAGGTGACCGACGCCGCCACCTTCTTCGAGCGCGAGACCTACCAGATCCGGGTCGAGTCGGTGCAGCCGTCCTGGCTAGTGTTCGGCGGCGGCTTCGACCAGAGCTTCATGCGCACCTTCATGAAGCGCACGGTGGACCTGGTCGCCAGCCTGAGCCTGCTGGTGGTATCGCTGCCGGTCATGCTCATCACCGCCATCGCCATCGTGATCGAGGACGGCGCGCCGATCTTCTACTCGCAGGAGCGGGTCGGCAAGGATGGCCACGTGTTCCGCGTGCTGAAGTTCCGCAGCATGTTCAAGAATGCGGAAAAGAATGGCACGCCGCAGTGGGCCTCCAAGAACGACCCGCGCATCACGCGCGTCGGCAACATCATCCGCAAGCTGCGCATCGATGAACTGCCGCAGATCCTCAACGTGCTGAAGGGCGAAATGTCCTTCGTCGGCCCGCGCCCCGAGCGCCCCTACTTCGTCGAGCAGCTGACCGAGCGCGTGCCTTACTACAATGTGCGCCACAGCATCAAGCCGGGCATCACGGGCTGGGCCCAGGTGCGCTACGGCTATGGCGACACGGTGGAAGACGCGCTGCAGAAGCTGCAGTACGACCTGTACTACGTCAAGAACAACAGCCTGCTGCTCGACGTGCTGTGCCTGATCGACACCGTCAAGGTGGTGCTGTTCAGGGGGGGCCGTTAAGGACATGGAGGCCTGATGCCGACCAGCACCGCTGCCTTCAGTTACGCCAGCGCCGCGCTGGCGTTTCTGTTCTTTAGCCTGATGCTGGTCCCCGGCTGGCGCCAGCGCCCGCACCGGCGCGCGCTGGCCGCCGCCTCGCTGCTGAGCGTGCTGTGGGGCCTGGTGATGGCCAGCGCCACCGTGGTGCCGTGGGCGGCCTGGGTGCTGCACGGCGCTGAATGGCTGCGCAATGCCGCCTGGACCGGCCTGCTGCTCTCCATGCTCGGCCTGTGGCAGCGCAGCTCGCGCATCTTCCAGGCCAGCGTCGCGGTCTACCTGGCCATGGCCGTGGTTGGCCTGCTGGCGGCGGCCCTGCCATCCTCGCTGGCCTTCCACGTGCAGGCCGTGGGCCGGCTCGGCATGGCCGTGCTCGGCATGCTGCTGGTGGAGCAGCTGTACCGCGACCGCAGCGTGCAGGTGCGCTGGGGCATCAAGTTCTTCTGCCTCGGCCTGGGCGCCCTGTTTGCCTACGATTTCTACCTGTACAGCGACATGCTGCTGCTGCGCGAGCTCGACCCCGAACTGTGGGCGGCGCGCGGCGTGGTCAATGCGCTGACGGTGCCGCTCTTGGCGATTTCGCTGCTGCGCAGCGCCTCCTGGCCGACCCAGCTGGCCGTGTCGCGCCGCGTCGCCTTCCACTCGGCCGCCTTGCTCGGCTCGGCGGTCTACCTGCTGGCCATGAGCATGGCCGCCTACTACCTGCGCTTCGTGGGCGGCTCGTGGGGCGGCCTGATGCAGCTGGCCTTCCTGTTCGGCGCCAGCTTCCTGCTGGTCGGCGTGCTGTTTTCCGGCACCTTCCGCGCCTGGCTCAAAGTCTTCATCAGCAAGCACTTCTACCGTTACAACTACGATTACCGCGAAGAATGGCTGGCCTTCACGCGCACCCTGTCGGCCACCGGCCCCAACCTGGGCGAGCGCAGCATCTCCGCCCTGGCCGAGCTGGTGGAGAGCCAGGGCGGCGCCCTGTGGCTGCGGCGCGAGCAGCGCTTCGAGCCGGTGGCGTCCTGGCATGTGCACGCGCAGCAGGCCAGCGAGCCGGCCGATTCGCCGTTCTGCCAGCTGATGGAAAGCAAGCAGTGGCTGGTGGACGTGCCGGCCCATGTGCTGCACGACCCGGACGTGCCGCTGCCGGCCTGGCTGCAAGCCTTCCCCAAGGCCTGGCTGGTGGTGCCGCTGCTGCTGCAGGGCCGCCTGGCCGGCTTCGTGGTGCTGATGGCCTCGCGCAGCGAAGTCAAGCTGAACTGGGAAGTGCTCGACTTGCTGAAAATTGCCGGCACCCAGGCCGCCTCCTACCTGGCGCAGCAGGAAGCCGACAATGCCCTGATGCTGGCCAGCCAGTTCGATTCCTTCAACCGCCTGTCGACCTTTGTCGTGCACGACTTGAAGAACCTGGTGGCGCAGCTGTCGCTGATGACCGCCAATGCGGAAAAACATGCCGACAATCCCGAGTTCCAGCGCGATATGATGGAGACTGTCACCTTATCGGTGCAGAAAATGAAACTGATGCTGCAAAAACTCAGCCGCACCGCCTCGCCCGAGCGCGCCACGCCGCAGGACGTGGGCAAGCTGCTGGCGCAGGCGGTGGCGCTGAAAGCCGCCTTCGAGCCCAAGCCGCAGCTGGAAGTGCAGCAGCCGGGCCTGCGCGTGCTGGCCGAGGCCGAGCGCCTGGAGCGGGTGCTGGGCCACCTGGTGCAAAATGCCATCGAGGCCACGCCGCGCGACGGCAAGGTCACGGTGCGCCTGGCCCAGGTCGGCGAGCAGGTGCAGGTGGAGGTGAGCGACACCGGCAGCGGCATGAGCGAGGAATTCATCCGCGAGCGCCTGTTCAAACCGTTCGACTCGACCAAGTCGGCCGGCATGGGCATCGGCGCCTTTGAAAGCCGGGATTACATCCACCAGCTTGGTGGAACGCTGCAGGTGCGCAGCGTGCCGGAACAAGGCACCACGTTTACGGTCAGCCTGCCGCTGTACCGCCAGCAAACCATTGAACAAGCCGCCTGACGGCGCAAGGACTAGTTGTGAGCCAGAGCAAACCCAAGCTGTTGATCATTGAAGACGACCCCGGCCTGCAAAAGCAGCTGAAGTGGAGTTTCGACGACTATGAAGTGGTGGTGGCCGGCGACCGCGAAGCGGCGCTGGCGCAGCTGCGCCGGCACGAGCCGGCCGTGTGCACCATGGACCTCGGCCTGCCGCCCGACCCGGACGGCGCCACCGAGGGCCTGGCCACCTTGCAGCAGATCCTGGCGCTGGCGCCGGAAACCAAGGTCATCGTACTGACCGGCAACCAGGACCGCTCGCACGCGGTGCAGGCCATCGCCATGGGCGCCTACGACTTCCACCAGAAGCCGTGCGAGCCGGAGCTGCTGTCGCTGGTGATCAAGCGCGCCTTCGTCCTGCACGGCCTGCAGCAGGAAAACCGCCGCATGCAGCAGGGCAACGCCGACAGCCCGCTGGCCGGCATCATTTCGCGCGACCCCGGCATGCTGAAAGTGTGCCGCCAGGTGGAGAAGGTGGCGCCCAGCACCGCCACCACCATGGTGCTGGGCGAATCGGGCACCGGCAAGGAAGTCATCGCGCGCGCCCTGCACCTGGGCAGCCCGCGCGCCAAGGAACGCTTCATGGCGATCAACTGCGCCGCCATCCCGGAAACCCTGCTCGAGTCCGAGCTGTTCGGCTACGAGAAGGGCGCCTTCACCGGCGCCGTCAAGCAGACCAAGGGCAAGGTGGAAGCGGCCAACGGCGGCACCTTCTTCCTGGACGAGGTGGGCGACCTGCCGATGCCGCTGCAGGCCAAGCTCTTGCGCTTCCTGCAGGAGCGCGTGATCGAGCGCGTCGGCGGCCACGAGGAAATCCCGGTCGACGTGCGCATCGTGTGCGCCACGCACCAGAACCTGAAGGAGCTGGTGAAGGCTGGCCGCTTCCGCGAGGACTTGTACTACCGCCTGTCGGAAATCGTGCTGACCATCCCGCCGCTGCGCGAGCGCGAGGGCGACGCGGTGCTGCTGGCGCAGCATTTCAAGAACCGCTTCTGCGCCCAGGAAGGGCGCGCCAACCTGCATTTCAGCCCGGACGCGCTGGCGCAGATCGCCCACCACGACTGGCCGGGCAATGTGCGCGAGATGGAAAACTGCATCAAGCGCGCCATCATCATGGCCGACGGCCCGGCCATCACGGCGGACGACCTGGGCCTGTCCGGCGCGCCGCTCGAGGCGGAGCCGTTCAACCTGCGCCAGGTGCGCGACGAAGCCGAATACAAAGCCATCGTGCGCGCCCTGGCGCGCGTCGAGGGCAATATCGTCAAGGCTTCCGAGCTGCTGGGTGTGTCGCGCCCGACCCTGTACGACCTGCTGGAACGTCACGCCATCAAGGCTTCGGCGTCCTGACTGGCGGCTTGCAGGAAAGCGCGCAGCGGATGCTGCTGCGCGGCCGCCAGGTCCGCCACCTGGCGCAGCTTTTCCTGCGCCAGCGGCAGGGGGAAGGTGCCGCAGCAGGCGTGCCCTTTGTCATGCACTTCATGCATCATCGCGTCGGCCGCTGCCGGCGACAGCGAGAACACCGCCTGCAACACGTCGACGACGAAATCCATGGGGGTGAAATCGTCGTTGCGCAGGAACAGCCGGAGCGCCGTCGCGTCTGGTGGCCAAGCCTGTGGCGCCACGGGCAGCGGGTGCGCAAGACGGGTCAGATGGCATACCGGTTCGTAGCGCGACACGCCATGCCGCCGCAGCAGCTCGCTGGCCCGGCCGGCGCTGTTCTCGAGGATGGAGAGCAGCAGGTCGATGGCCCCGACCGAGCGTGGCGGCGGCTCGCGCAGGAGAGCGCGCAGCAGCACATGCTCGACGTCTTTGCCGAAGGCCGGTGAATCGTCGCGCATTTGCGCCAGGACCGTCGCGGTGCGCGGCAAGCCGATCCGGGACAGCGACTTGCGCATCCTGTTTAGTCTGCTGCGCAGGCTTGCCCGTTGTGCTGCGTGCAGCGCCGCTTCCTGCTGCTGGATGGCATGGAGCTCAGCGCGCAGCGCGGCGAGCTTGTCAGGATGCGGGCCGGCGTTCCAGAACGCGGCGACGTCTGCCTGTGCCAGCAGCGATGCCAACAGGGATTCGAGGGTGGCAGTGGGCAGGCGCTTATCGTACGCCGCGTCCAGCAAGTCCCCCAGCAGATCCTCGACGGCGGGAGCCAGGCGCGGCGTCGTGCTCATGGCCGGCGCTCAGGCCAGGCTGTCAGCATCGGCATCGAGGTCGGCGCGCGCCCGCTCGCGGCGCACCTTGATGCGCTGGCGCGCCGGCTTCAGGCAGCCGGCCATGGCCAGCAGCAGGAACAGGGTGCTCAGGCGCGGCACGTCGGTGATCGTGTCGAACAGGCCCACCATCATGCAGCCCACCAGCGCCGCCAGGCTGACCGTGGCAAAGCTGTCGCCGCCCAGGCCGCGTGCGATCAGCGGCGCCGCCACCGCCAGCAGCAGGAAGGCGGTGGCGGCCACGCCGACCCAGCCCAGCTCGAACAGCTGGTTGACCGCGAAATTCTTCACGTGCCAGGGCATGTGGTTGCGGTCGCTGCTGAAGAACCAGTAATTGTTGGCATCGGTAAAGCCGCCATTGCGCACCAGCTCGCGCCCGCTGTCGGCTTCGCGCAGGCTGATGTTGTCCACTTCGAGCGGCGCCTTGTGCGAACTGTTCGACACTTCCAGCACCAGCGGCGCGCCCCAGCTGCCGCTGCGCGCGGCGCGCACCGGCAATTCCGCCGTCAGCGTCTGCCAGCCGGCAGCCAGCGGGCCCGGCCGGAGGGGCACCACGCTGCACAGTTGCGGGTAGATCAGCCAGCGTTCGCACACCATGGCCGAGGGCCGCGCATCGGCGCTGTTGCGGCGGATATCCATGCTGAAGATATACCGTTTGCCGGGCTCGACATCGACATGCTGCAGCATGCGCAGCACTTCGCCGTAGCCGATCGCGTACTGCGCTGCGCTCAGCAGCAGGTAACTGTTGCGCGGCTCCTCGGCGTAAGTGAAGGTGCCCGGCACTTCGCCATGGATGTTTTTCCAGTGGTAGGTGACGGGGAAGCGGCCCAGGCCCTGGCCGAACGCGCTGGTCAGGGCGTCGTCGTCCATCATGCCCAGCGCTTCGCTCCAGTGCGCCAGGCGGGTGCCGACGTCCTTGCCGACGGTGGCGAAGCGGCTGCCGGTGTAATAGCTGCCGGTGATCGGGATCAGGGCGGCAAACACGATGGCGCTGAAGAAGGCCACGGTCAGCGTGCCGCGCTCCAGCTTCCACGGCGGGGTCGGCAGCAGGCGGCTGGCCGCCAGGGCCAGCGCCAGGGCGATCACCATGGCGCTGGCCGGCAAGGTCTCGTTGCCGCCGTAATGGCGCGCCACCAGGGCCGTGGCCAGTGCCTGCGCCGGCAGCGCCGCCGCCAGCAGCAATACGCCGAGCGGGCGGCGCGGCGCCGGGCCGAAGGCCAGCAGGCCGATGCCGCCGGCCGCGCACAGCAGGGCCACGCCATACGCCAGGTAGGCCCCCTTGGCGGTGGCGGCGCCGGCATTGGGCGCCAGCAGGCCGAGCGCGCCGACCAGCAGCAGCAAGCCGACGGCCAGCGCCAGGGCGGCGCCCGGGCGCGCCACGCGCGGCGCCGCCCCGCCCAGCAGCAGGGCGCTGGCCAGCAGGCCCAGCGCGGCGCCCAGGCCGCGGTAGCCGCCGCTGCCGAACACCTGCACCAGCACCCAGTAGGTCAGGGCCAGCAGCAGCAGCGAGGCGCCCAGCGTGCGTGCCGACAGGCTGCCCGCCTTCAGGTGGTTGGCCGCGCCCAGCAGGGCGATCACGCCGCCGGCGGCGGCATAGGCCAGGTAGATGTCGCGCGAGAACGTGGTCAGGCCGGCAAACACGCCGACCGCCAGCGCGGCCAGGCCGAGTGCCAGGCGGCGCGGCGGCGGGTGGTTGACCAGCCACAGGGTGACGAAGGGGAAGGCCATGGCCAGGTAGGCGTCGAGCGCGGCGCCGCCGGTGTGCATGGCGGAAAACGGCGCCGTCGGGCGGTAGTCGCTGGCGAAATTGAACAGGCCGGGGAAGGCCAGGCGCTCCCATACCACGGCCAGGCTGCAGGCGGCCAGGCCGAGCAGCATGCCCGGCACCAGCAGGCGCTGCAGGTTGGCGCCCTGCTCGCCGGCCGTGGCGCGCAGCAGCGGCAGCAGCAGCAGCGGCCACAGCACGCCTTTCAGCACGCGCAAGCCGTTGTAGGGACTGGTGTAGTTGGCGAAGGAATTGGCGTCCAGCGGCGCCAGCGGCATGATGCCGCGCCAGGCCGCCACCAGGTAGCACAGCAGGAAGACGGCCAGCGCCAGGCGCACCGGGCCCGGCAGCCGGGTCGGCGCGCGCGCGTCCCCCAGGCGCCAGTAGCCGACGGCGCAGGTGGCCAGCAGCAGCAAATCGAGTTCTTCCAGGAAGAACCAGCCGGTCCACGGCGCGAAGTCGAGCACCGGCAGCAGGGCCGGCACCGCCAGCAGCCAGGCGTGCGGGCGCCACCACAGCAGCGCCATATAGGCGCCCAGCAGCCCGGCCAGCAGCAGCTTGGGCGCCGGGTAGACGCTGGCCGCCGCCAGCAGCAGGGCCAGGGCGGCCAGCGCGCCGGCCCGCCGGCCAAGCAGGCGCATCATGGTTTGGCCGGTTCGGCCGCGTCCGCCGGTGCCTCGGCCTCAGCCTTCTTCGGCAGCGGCGCCGGTTCCACCCAGTGGCCGGCCTTGACCAGGGTCTGCTTCAGGGCCGGCAACGGGAATTCCTGCGCGTACGCTTTTTGCGCATAGGGCAGGGCTTCGGCAAATTTCTTTTGCCGCGCATAGGCCAGGCCCAGGTTGTAGTTGATCGACGGCTCGTCCGGCGCCAGCGCATGGGCCCGCTTCAGCATGTCGAGCGCCTCGCGGTCCTTGCCGCGCAGCGACTGGTAGCGCGCATACATCAGCCAGCCGACGCTGTCGTCCGGGTAGAAGCGCACCGCGCGCTCGAAATAGCATTCGATCGGCAGCTGGGTGCCCGGGATGGTGGTGAAGCGGTAGCGCGGCGCCAGGCGCAGCACCGTGTTCAGCGCGCGCGGGTGGTTGGGGAAGTGGCGCAAGGTGTAGTCCAGGTCGCCGCCCAGGGTGCCGGTGATGCCCTTGATGCCCATTTCCACGTCTTCGTTGAAGTGGCGCGTCTCGACCAGGAACAGCATATTGTCGGCGCCATTGCCCTTGCGGTAGTCGTGCTGGTTGATGTTGAGGTCGCCACAGGCGCCAGCCAGGGCCGGCAGGGCGGGCGCGCCCAGCAGGGCGGCCAGTGCGAATGCTCGGTAATTCATGCTTCCTCCGTAGAGCCGGCCGGGGCCGGCAAGACCTGCGATTGCGGCAGCACGCTGTCCAGCAGGCGTGCCAGTTCGGCGGTGCGCGCCTGGCGCGACGCCGCTGCCACCGCCGCCGGCGTCGGCAGCGGCGCCTGGCCGGCGCGCGCCAAGTGCAGGAAATGTAGCAGGGCCTGCTCGATGGCGGCGCTATCGTCGAGCGCGGCGATGGTGTCGACGCCGGCGTTGCGCAAGGTGGCGGCGGTGTCGCCGGCGGCATCGGTCAGGGCCAGGATCGGGCGCCCGGCGCGCAGGTATTCGTACAGCTTGGCCGGGATCTGGTGGTTGCAGTTGCTCGCCTGCAGCACCAGCAAGCCGTCGGCCGTCAGCATTTCCGCCAGCGCTGCCTGGTAGGGCACGTGCGGCGCCACCTGCACCAGGTCGCTGATGCCGTGTTCGGCCAGCAGGCGGTTGACATAGTCGTCGTGCGCGGTGGCGCGCAGCACCACGCGCAGCGTGCCGGCGTCGAGCGCGCCGCGCGCCTTCAGCGTGGCCAGGGCGCGGAACAGCGGCACCGGGTCGCGTTCGGACGGGTAGATGATGCCGCTGTGCACCAGGGTGAATGGCCGGCCGGCGGCCGGCGCCGGCGCGGCGCCGGCGCCGGCATGGCGGAAGTTTTCCTCGTCATAGCCGTTTTCCAGCACCACGAAGCGGCTGCGCGGCAGCTGCGGGTAGCGCGTGGTGTAGGTCACCACCGCGCCCGGCGTGGTGCACACCACCAGCGCCGCGTTGTGCACCGCCTTGCGCTCGATCCAGCGCGCGATGGCGCGCAGCTTGGGGTCGCGCGGGTAGAACTCGTCGGTCATGGGGTCGCGGAAATCGGCGATCCACGGCAGGCGCGTCAGCTTGTGCAGCAGGTAGCCGATCAGGGTGGCGCTGCTGACCGGGTAGGTGGTCCAGATCACCTGCGGCCGGTACTGGCGTACCAGCGCCAGGCCGGCCGGCACGGCGCCGATGATCCAGCTGACGAAGCGGTCGGGCCAGGCGGTCCAGCCGATATAGCGCCCGCGCCAGGCCAGGTGGCGCGCCGAATCGAGGGCGAAGGCGCGCCGCACCACGGCCTGCGGCGGGATTTCCGCCAGCTGGTCCGGGCCCTGGTTGGCGTAGGCGCGCGGGTGCGCCGACAGCACCAGCGGCTGCCAGCCCAGCGCCGGCAGGTACTGCGCGAACTTGAGCGCGCGCTGGATGCCGCTGCTGCCGCGCAGCGGCGGGAAGTGGAAGGCCACCATCAGCACGCGCTTCAGCATGCGGCCACCCATTCGCTGGTCCAGTGCGCCACCTGGTCGCGCCAGGCGCGGCGCGAGAACGTATGGTCGGCGCCGTCCAGCGTGCGCTGCTGGACGGCCGGGTTGGCCAGCAGCCGTTGCCAGCTGCGCGAAGCCTTGCACATGTCGAGGAACTCCTGCGCCGTCAGGTCGGCGCTACTGAAGATGAACAGGACCCGGCCGCGGTAGCGCTGCATGCCGTCGAGCAGGCGCGCGTGCAGGTCGGGGGTCAGCGGTGGCGCGCTGCCGTCGCGCGCCAGGGCCGGCGCCGCGGCGCTGGCCGGGGCCGGGGCCGCGCCAGCCGCCTC